>NZ_JAOCLK010000027.1:0-63463 GCF_029845265.1 Ectopseudomonas oleovorans | reverse complement strand
AGGCGCCCCATGGGGCGCCCTCTCGGTCAGCTAGCGGCTCAGTTTTCCAGCGCAGGACGCTGGCTACCGATAGGAATACGCTTGGCCTTGGCCTCTTCCGGCACAATGCGTTCCAGCTCGACATGCAGCAGACCATTGACCAGATTGGCGCCCTTGACCTCGATATGGTCAGCCAGGCGGAAGGACAGCTTGAACGCGCGCTGGGCGATGCCCTGATGCAGGTAGCTGATGTTTTCAGCGCTGCGATCACGCTTGTTGCCGACCACGGTCAGCACGTCACGCTCGACCTGCAACTCCAGGTCATCTTCCTCGAAGCCGGCAGCCGCGACCACGATGCGGTAGTGGTCCTCGCCATGCTTCTCGACGTTGTAGGGCGGGTAGGAACTGCCAGCGTCATTGCTGCGCAGGGCAGATTCGAAAAGATCATTGAAACGGTCGAAACCGACGGACTGGCGAAACAGTGGGGCCAGGGACAGTACGTTACTCATGAGTATTCTCCTGAAAATTTCAGCAAGGTTCATATCGCGGAACCCGACTTCGGCATCCCGCAGTCGCTTATCTGAGGTCAGGTGGAGAATTTTCAAGCATCTGAAAAAATCGTTTACACAACACGGCGTTGCACTTCCATTGTGCAACGCTCCCTAGGCAGACGGCACCGCTCATGTAGGAGCCGCGCCCCGCGGCGAAGCGACAGAGCCTCTTCAAAGCAAGAGCTTCGCCCCGAGGCGGGGCTCCTACGGAGATAGCGCAAGCAGCTGATCGATACGCTCGCAATCCTGCTCGCGGCGCACCTCGGCAAACAGCGCAACGGCCTCCGGGTAGGTGCGCGTGAGCATCGCCAGCCACTGCTTCAGGCGCCCTGGCGCGTAGCGCGGCGCCAGCTTGCGCCGCGCCTGCTGCCAGAAATTGAGCAGCAGCGGCTGCAGCTCGGCCCAGCTCATGTCCTCGGGCTCTTCGCCAGCTCTGACCGCCGCGATCTGTCGCGCCAGCCCCGGACGGGACACCAGGCCACGGCCCAGCATGATGTCATCCACGCCGCTGATCTCGCGGCAGCGGCGCCAATCGTCCAGCGTCCACACCTCGCCATTGGCGAACACCGGTACGCCGACCACCTCCTGCACCCGCGCCACCCACTCCCAGTGCGCCGGCGGCTTGTAGCCCTCGACCTTGGTGCGCGCATGCACGACGATCTGGCTCGCTCCGCCTTCGGCCAGTGCGCGCGCACAGTCAAGCGCGCCCTCCTTGCCTTCGAAGCCCAGGCGCATCTTCGCCGTGACCGGAATCTCCGCCGGCACCGTGCGCCGCACTTCGCGGACGATGGCATGCAACAGTTCCGGCTCCTTGAGCAGCACCGCGCCGCCACGCGACTTGTTCACCGTTTTGGCCGGGCAACCGAAGTTAAGGTCGATCACAGGAGCGCCGAGCATGCAGGCGAAGGCGGCGTTGTCCGCCAGGCACTGCGGATCGGAGCCGAGAAACTGTACGCGCATCGGCGTACCGGCCCGGGTGCGTGAGCCGTTGAACAACTCGGGGGCCAGCTTGTGATAGGTGGCAGCCGGCAACAGCCGCTCGCTGACGCGAATGAACTCGGTGACACACCAGTCGATGCCGCCGATGCGGGTTAGCACGTCGCGCAGAATCTCGTCGACCAGCCCCTCCATGGGCGCCAGGGCGATTTGCATGAGGTTGTCCGGAAAAATGGGGTGCACAGTTTAAGGGGTCGCACGCGCCGCACAAGATGGGCGACACTGCCGCTGACGCCAAACGGAGGCTTTACTATGCGCCTGATCGCACCCGCCTTGCACGGCCTGTTCTGCATGGCCGCCCAAGCCAGCGATATCCCGCCCAGTGCTACTGAGCCGGCCCCCACCGATCCAGTGGCCGATGCACCGGCCCGGCTCATTTTCAGTCGCGACAACAACGCGCCGAATGCCTGCGATGTGGAGCTTTACGTCAACCAGCAGGTAGTGGCGAAACTTGGCCCCAGCGAGCAAACCAGCCTGGACCTGCCCAGCGGCGAACTGGGCGTCGCCGTGGCCATGTCGCCAGATGGCTATTGCGGCGGCCATGGATCGGATGTGGCGCAGTCCGTCATGCTGCGCCCCGGTGAAACCCGCCAGTTCGCCATCATGGTCGAGCCGGAGCAGGTATTTCTCGCGCCGTTGATCGACTGAGCGGCCTTACAGCTCCAGCGGGCAGGGCTGCATCAGTGCCTTGCCATAACCTTCGACGAACTCCGCCGGCATGCGCTTCGGGCGCCCACTGGACAGCTCAATGCAGACAAAGGTGGTCTTGGCGCGCAACAAGGTGGCGCCATCTTCCGGGCGCACCAGTTGGAAGCGCCGATCCATCTTCAGACGCTGGTCGGACTCGACGATCCAGGTCGCCATCTGCAGATGCTGCCCTTCGTAGGCGCTGGCGAGGTAGTCGATCTCATGACGCACCACGGCCATGGCGCGATCCAGGCGGCGGTATTCGACCAGGTCCAGCCCAAGGAACTGCGAGTGCCGCCAGGCGCAACGCTCCAGCCAACTGACGTACACCGCGTTGTTGGCATGACCGAGGCCATCGATGTCGTCTGCGCTCACTTCGATATCGATGACGAAGGGGTCGGGCAACTCCCAGTTCATGACTCTACCTCCAAGTATGCAGCCTGCATGTTGCAAGCCGGGTGATCCGATTCCAGAACGCGGCTGCCTGCTTCCTCGGCGGCCAGTCGATCAGGTGCCGCATGATACGCCGCACGACCTCTCCATGCAGCGCCGAGCTTTCATCGTGCCATCATCGCGCGCCATAATGCCGCGCGTTCGCCTGAGAGCCCGAGAACGAGCAATTGACTGCCGCCCTGCGCCTATTGATGCTTCTGCTGCTACCAGTACTGACCTGGGCGCAAAGCCTGCCGCTGCCGATTGGTCAGACGCAGACATTGCCCGGGCCTTACATGGCTTTCTGGGAAGACCCGGATGGCCGTGCCGACATCACCGATGTGCATGCACTGCCCGACTCCGCCTGGCAAGCAGTGGAGCGGCGCGATGCCAGCTTCGGCTACAGCGGCAGCACCTACTGGCTACGCCTGGACGTACACAACCCGCACAGCCGCTCGCTGGGCTGGGTACTGCTGATCGGCAATCCACTGCTGGATCAACTGGACGCCTACGGCCTGGACGGCGAACGCATCTACCGCGCCGGCGACCAGCGCCCCTTCGACTGGCGCTGGGTCGAGCACCGGCAACTGGTACTGCCTCTGCACGTAGTGTCTGGCGAACGCCAGCGCATCTGGCTGCGCATGCAAACCGACGGCTCGGCCAACCTCAGCGCCAGCCTGATGACCCGCGATGCCTTCGACCACCAGGAGCAGCGCAGCCTATTGCTACAGGGCCTGTTCTTCGGCGCCCTGATGGCAATGCTGATCTACAGCCTGAGCATTTTCTGCATCACCCGCGACCGCAACTACCTCTGGTACAGCCTGTTCGTCGCCAGCTTCAGTCTCTACCAGTTCATCCAGCTCGGCTTCGCCCTGCAATGGTTGTGGCCCAACGCGCTGGCCTGGCATCAACTGAGCTTCCCGCTCAGCTCCGCCCTGGCGACATGGTTCGGCATTCAATTCACTTACGGCGTGCTGGATCTGGACAAGGCCGCCAGACCTTATCGCTGGGTCGCCAATACGCTCAAGGCCTGCGCCTGGTTGGTGCTGGGCATGGCGCTGTTTGGCCCGTATGCACCCGCCCTGATCGGCAGCTTCGTGCTGGTGACCGCCTGCGCACTGGCCGCCTTCGTCATTACCCTGCTGCGCTGGCGCGGCGGTTACGCAGCCGCGCGCCTGTTCGCCCTGGGCTGGTTCGTGCTGATCGCCGCCAGCCTTGCCAGCATCCTCACCGGCACCGGACTGCTGCCCTACTCGCTGCTGACCCTGCATGCCCAGCAGATTGGCGGCCTGATCGAGATGACGGTGTTCTCCATCGCCCTGGCCTCGCGCATCCGCCAGGTGCAGCAAGCCGAACGCCAGGCTCAGGCCAAGCTGATCGACCAGGAGCGCCGCCTGCGCAGCGAACAGACCAAGCACTTGGAACTGCAAACGCAGATCAGCGAAAGCCTGGAACAGCGCGTACAGGAGCGCACCGCGACGCTGCAGGACACCCTGCAGCAACTGTCCAACGCCAACCTGCGCCTGGCCGAACTGAATCGACGCGACGGGCTTACCGGCCTGTTCAACCGCCAGACACTCAGCGAAGAACTGGCGCGCGCCTGCGCCCGCGCCCTGCGCAGCCGACAGTCACTGGCAGTCCTGATGCTGGATCTGGATCACTTCAAGCAGGTCAATGACCGCTACGGCCATCTCGCCGGCGATGCCTGCCTGCGCCATGCAGCCCAGCGCATCCAGCAGCGCCTGCGCAGCAGCGACTTGCTGGCACGCTTCGGCGGCGAAGAATTCGTCATCTTGCTCGACAGCACCGATCTCACCGGCGCACTCGACCTGGCCGAACAACTGCGCGAAGAGCTCGCGCTCAATCCCTGCCTCTACCAACAACAATCGATAGCGCTGAGCCTGAGCATCGGCCTGCATGCCGGCGTACCGAGCGACCCGGACTGCGGCGAGCACTGGCTGGAACTGGCAGACCGTGCCCTGTATCGCGCCAAGGCAAGCGGTCGTAACCGCGTGGTCAGTTACGAAGCCAACGCCTTCAACGACGCCTGAGGCACTTGCTCCAGCAGCTCGAGCACGGCCTGCAGAAGCACCGGATCACTCAGCAAGCGCTGATGCCCACCCGCAGGCAGACGCAGCAGCTGACTGTCGAACCAGGCCTGGTGGATCAGGTCGGCTTCGCCCACCGGCACCACCGGATCGTCCTCGGCATGCACGATCAGGCCCGGCAGTTCCAGCTGATAACGCTGCACATCGAGATGCGCCGCGGGGATGCCCGCCGTCGCTTCAACGGCGCGAACGAAATGCGCTCGTGCCTCGGCCGGCAGCCCCATGAATCGAGCGAAACCGCGCAACAATCCGAGGATGCAGCTCGGCGCGGCAACGGTCACCAGCGTCTCGCAGCGCAAGCCCATTTGTGTGGCCAGCAGCGCACTGGCGCCGCCCATCGAGTGACCGATCACGGCCAGCAGCGCCGGCAACTCGCTGGCGGCCTCGAGCAATGCACGCGCAAACAGCACCACATTGGCTTCTCGTCCAGGTGAACGACCATGAGCAGGCGCATCCAGTGCGATGACGCCATAGCCTGCGTCGACCAGACCGCGGATCAACAACGCAAACTGGGTTGGTCGCCCCTCCCAGCCATGCATCAGCAGCACTGTCGAGCCGCGTCGAGGATTACGAAGCGCTGCTGCCGTGGAACTGCTCACCAACGACTGCATCCTGACCCGCTAACCCTGCTGACAGTAGGTGGGGTTTATGGAGCGCTTAGTGCGCCAGTTAAAGCTGGCGAAGGATAGTCGATGAAAGTTCGATACTGGTAAGAAATGGCGAATCAACCAGACCCCGAGTCATGCATGTTGCACCGCGAGGTGCAGGGTGAAGCGTTGACAGGGGAAACCGATGGGCCAGCCATTGAGCCGCGAAATCACAAGTTCGGGATGCCGATGCTGTTAAGCGAAGCAGAAGGCAACACGGAGCATGGCGTTTTACGCCAGTCATGCACTGATCCCGCGCGGTCGGAGACCCTCTGCACGTCGGGAAGTCCTTCGCACAGAAACTGGGAGATCTCAGCGGCGCCCGGTGCGCAACCACCGGGCGGAGCAGGAAAGGCCAAAAGCTGTAACCCTGCTGTCTACGCCGCCGAGAAGTCGGATACGTCCGTAGTACCTGAGAAGCCATCGAACAAAGGGCCTGCCCCGGCGGAGGTGGTGGAGGAAAGGGACGTAGCCAAGGGAAACACCAACAAGCCTCCCGCGCCCCGGACACTGAGCCGGATCAGTTGCGCGTCGATGGGACTTGAAGGTGTACGTGAAGCAGCCCGAAGGAACAAGGGCATGCAGTTCACGGCTTTGCTGCACCACATCACACCGCAGTTACTGGCGCAGAGTTTCTATGCCCTACGCCGCGATGCAGCGGTAGGCGTGGACGGCTTGTCGTGGCGGGAATACGAGGAAGGTCTTCTCCAGCGGGTGACCGATTTGCACGCAAAGCTCCACAGCGGAGCTTATCGGGCAACACCATCACGACGGGTCTACATTCCCAAAACCGATGGCAGGCAACGTCCGCTTTGGCCGTTTTGCTGCGAGAAATCGTAGGAAGCGAAGCTTGGGTAAACCGGAAGCGTTTGACTTTCTGGGCTTCACACATTGTTGCAGCACCAACAGAAGCGGTGGTTTTCAAGTACTGCGACTGACGGACAAGAAGCGAATGCGTGCAACACTACTGGCCATTCGGGATGAGCTGAAACGTCGACGTCATGAACCCATCCGGGTTCAAGGGCAATGGCTCACTCGGGTGGTGAGTGGTTACCTCAATTACCACGCGGTGCCGGGAAACCTGATACGTCTTGGTGGTTTCCGTTCGGCGGTCTGCCGCCTCTGGCGGCAAGCCCTCAAACGTCGCAGCCAGCGTAACCGGCTCCAGTGGTCACGCTTTGGTCGTCTCGCAGACATCTACATACCGAAGCCCAGAATTGCACACCCCTATCCGGAGGAACGCTTCGCGTCACGAACCTGAGGCAGGAGCCGTATGCGGTAGTTCCGCACGTACGGATCTGTGCGGGGGGCGGCAGGTAACTGCCGTCCCTACCGCGACCCGCCTCCCAAGCACCACGTAGGGAGTCGAGGGATGGCCGAATGCTTGGAATGCCTGGGTGTAGAGCTGCTGAACCTGCAGAAGCAATTCGCGCCCACGGATCAGCGCTTCGCGCTTGCAGCGTGTCTGCAGTGAACGGCGGATCTCGGAACAAGGGAAAAGCGGACGCAGAGCTCCAGGCACCACAATCCTGAAATAGAAGATCGAGTGTCGGGATAACCAGAGGTAAGAAGGGACGGAAGACACGGTGGATCACCCTATGGATCACTGGCGTGATCAGAGCGAAAAAACCGTTAGAAATCAAGTAGATACATCATGGAGGCGAACCCTGCCAGCCACACCCCGGCACACGATGTTCCCGCTGTGGCTGCTCCCTTCCGGGCCTGACCAGGTTCACGGGTAATCGTTGCGAGGGGACCGACAGGGCCCACCATAACGAAGCCCGTCATTGCGACGGGCCGCGCCATTGTAACGACTAAACGCAAACTTACAACTGCTTCAAACACTTAGACGCGGAAACGGCCCACCAACTGAGCCAGGCCATGGGACAGCTCGGACAGATGCTGGCTGGCCCGCGTGCTCTGCTCGGAGGTCTGTGCCGCCTCGTTGGACAGATCACGAATATCACTGATGTTGCGTGCGATCTCTTCGGTAACGCTGCTCTGCTCCTCGCACGCCGTGGCGATCTGCGCGGCCATGTCATTGATGCGCTGCACCGAATCACCGGTTACGCTCAACGCCTGATCCACGCCCGCCGCCTGCTCCACGCTCTGCCGTGCCCGCGCGCTGCCCGAATGGGTGGCCTTGACCGCGTTCTGCACACCGATCTGCAGACGCTCGATCATCTGCTGAGTATCCTTGGCGGACTCCTGAGTAAGCGCGGCCAACGCGCGCACTTCATCGGCTACCACAGCAAAACCACGGCCCTGCTCGCCTGCCCGCGCCGCCTCGATGGCAGCGTTTAGCTCCAGTAGGTTGGTTTGCTCGGCAATACCCTTGATCACCGCCAGTACGGCACCAATATTGGCGGTTTCCTGCTCCTAGGTCTGAATGGTAGTGGAGGCACTCTCCACTTCCTGTGTCAACTGGCGGATGGAGTGTATGGTGGCTCCCACCACCTCGGCTCCCTAACGCGACTGCACTTCGGCCTGGCGCGCCGCATCAGCGGCATTCTGCACATTGCGCGCCACCTCATGCACCGCTGCGCCCATCTCGGTTGCAGCCGTGCTGACCTGATCTACGGCCACATGCTCGCTACTGATGAGGCGGTCATTAGCGGTTGCCATTTCTGCCAGGCTTTGCGCTGAGTCGGCCACCTCCCCGGTGGCCCTGCCCACTTCCTTGATCAAGGGCTGCAGCTTGTCGAGAAAGCGATTGAAGGCGTGACTGAGCTTACCCAACTCATCTCTGGACAGCACATCCAGACGCACCCGCAGATCACCATCCCCATCGGCAATCTGCTCGATGCGATGCAGCAGGCTGTGCAGCAGACGCGTAACCAGCAGCGGGAAGCCCACTATCAGCACCAGACACACCAGCAGGCCTATGGCGATCAGTAACCCCTGCTGCCAGACCAGCGCATCGCCACGTGCTATGGCATCGGTACCCACCGCATTGGCTGCGCCATCTTCCAACTCGCCAAGTTTGTCGATGGCGGTACGTGCCTATTCGAATTGCGCCTCACTGTCAGCAAAACTCAGTCGGCTGGCGCTCTCCGGGTCACTCGAACTCATTTCCAGCACACGCAGAGACATTGCCTTCCAACGCTCATAGCCACGGTCAAACTCGGCCACCAGGGCAAGCGCCTCATTGCCGGGCTGCATGGCGGCGAACTTGTGCACACGGTCATACGCCTGCTGCAGATTTTCAGCATGGACAGCGCGCAACTGGTCGGCATACCGATGCGCACTCTCATCAAGCAAGCTGCGCTCGGCAACGAAAGCCTAATAGAGATCCCCGTCGGCATTGAGCAACAGGCTGACAGCTGGCAAATGGCGATTGGTCAGCGTCGTGCTGGACTCGGCAACCTGAGTGATGCCACGACCCCCCATCGCCACCAGCAGAATCGGCAGAGCAATCTTCCAGCGAAAACCAAGATCAGCGAATACACGCAACATGATGGCACTCCAGCATGACATTACCAGCAACTGCTTAGTCGAGCCTTGCCAGGCTGCTGCATACCCTGACAAATCGCAGCTGAACGCAGCGGACTGTGCCTGCCTGAATGCTTGCGATTTTCTACTCATGGGCTGGAACCACAGGGGCCGATGCGACACTAAGCCCTACCGGAAGGGCTTTCAGGACACTGCCGAGCCTTACCTTTTGTGCTAGCGTTCCCATGTTTTCGGCTGTGCGGCCCTGCCCGCGCCGAACCTCTCACCTGCAAACGGAGTTACATCATGGCAATCACCAAAGACCAACTGATCGGCGACCTGGCCGAGGCCACCTCCCTGCCGAAAGCCAGCGTACGCAATCTGCTCGACCAGTTGGCAGAGATCGTCGGCGACGCGCTGGAAAACGACGGTGAGATCACCCTGCCGGGTATCGGCAAACTGAAGGTAAGCGAGCGCCCGGCACGCACCGGCCGCAACCCGCAGACCGGCAAAGCCATCGAAATCGCTGCCAAGAAAGTGGTCAAGCTGGTACCTGCCAAGGCCCTGACCGACGGCCTGAACTGAGTGTTCGCCAGCCCAGGCGCAATGCCTGGGCCGGCTCTCCTGGCTACTCCACTACCTGCAGTTCGGTAACGATGTAACGGTTACCCTGCTGCTGCACTTGAAACTTCACCTTCTCTCCGGCTGAAACCCCTTCCAGTAGTTCAGGCTTCTCGACTTCGAAGACCATGGTCATCGGCGGCATGCCGATACTGGCGATGGGGCCGTGACGCAGGGTGATCTTCTGCGCGGCGGCGTCCACCTTGCGCACCTCGCCCTGGCTCAGCGGCGCGGGGGCGGCGGCCTGCAACGGCAGGCTGAACAGGGCGGTCAGTGCCGCGATTAACAATGGTTTCTTCATGCGTGTTTCCTCTCGTAGGTCAGTCGGCCTGCACCTGGATGGTGCCGACCATGCCGGCCTGGTAGTGGCCGGCGATCAGGCAGGCGAAATCGAATTCGCCGGCGCGGTTGAAGGTCCAGATCATCTCGCCGCTCTGCCCCGGCGCCACGTGGGCCATATAGGGCTCGTCGTGCTCCATACCGGGAAAACGCAGCATTGCCTCGGCATGTTCATCCAGGGTTTCGCGGGTACCGATGACGAACTCGTGGAGGATCTTACCGTCGTTGTGGTGGACAAAACGGATGGTTTCGCCCTGCCTGACCTGTAGCCGATCCGGAGTGAAGCGCATCTGATCGGTCATGCGGATCTCGATGGTGCGGTCGACTTCGCTGGCATGGCCGGCGATGCCCCAGGGCTTCTGCTCCCTGATCGTTGCGGCGGCCTGATGGCCCTCGTGCGCCTCGCTGTGGGCCAGCGCTGCCGGGCTGCCGAGCAGCCCGATCAGGGTCAGAACCAGTAACTGTGCTGTTTTCATCTGTGAATCCTCGCTTGCTATGGGAACCGGGCCGCGTGGCGGCCCGCCCCGTCAATGCCCGGCATGACCGCCCGGCTTGCGTACCTGCACTTCCACCGGCGCCTCGAGCGGCTGCTTGAGCGGCATCGACTGGCCGCCGCCGTCGTGCGAGCGGCTCGGGTTGGCCAATGCGCCCTTCCACTCATAGGCCACCGTGCCGGCCGGATGCTCGAACCAGCCCGGGTCGCGGTAGTCGCCGGCGGCTTGCTCCTTGCGCACCTTGAGCATGGTGAACATGCCGCCCATCTCCACCGAGCCGAAGGGGCCGTCGCCAGCCATCATCGGTACGGTGTTGTCGGGTAGCGGCATCTGCATCTCCGCCATGTCGGCCATGCCGCGCTCGCCCATCACCATGTAGTCGGGCACCAGTTTGGCGATCTTGCGGGTCATGTCGCGGTGATCGACGCCGACCAAAGTCGGCACGTCGTGGCCCATGGCGTTCATGGTGTGGTGGCTCTTGTGGCAGTGCAGTGCCCAGTCGCCCTCCTCGTCGGCGATGAACTCGAGCTGGCGCATCTGCCCCACCGCCACATCGGCGGTCACCTCCGGCCAGCGCGAGCCGACCGGGGTCGGCCCGCCGTCGGTGCCGGTGACCTCGAACTCGTGACCGTGCAGGTGGATCGGGTGGTTGGTCATGGTCAGGTTGCCGACGCGCAGGCGCACGCGCTCGCCCTGGCGCGCCACCAGCGGGTCGATGCCGGGGAACACCCGGCTGTTGAAGGTCCACAGGTTGAAATCGAGCATCTCCATGATCTTCGGCGTGTAGGCGCCCGGCTCAATGTCGTAGGCGCTGAGCAGCAAGCAGTAGTCGCGGTCCACCTCGGCGATCAGCGGGTGGTGCTCCCTGGGGTGGGTGACCCAGAAGCCCATCATGCCCATGGCCATCTGCACCATCTCGTCGGCGTGCGGGTGGTACATGAAGGTGCCGGGACGGCGGGCGACAAACTCGTAGACGAAGGTCTTGCCAGAGGGAATCGCCGGCTGGGTCAGGCCCGTCACACCGTCCATGCCGTTGGGCAGGCGCTGGCCGTGCCAGTGGATGCTGGTGTGCTCGGGCAGCTTGTTGGTAACGAAGATGCGCACCCGGTCGCCCTCCACCACCTCGATAGTCGGCCCCGGCGACTGGCCGTTATAGCCCCACAGGTGGGCCTTGTAGCCGGGCGCCAGCTCGCGTACCACCGGCTCGGCGACCAGGTGGAACTCCTTGACCCCGTTGTTCATCCGCCACGGCAGGGTCCAGCCGTTGAGGGTGACCACCGGGTTGTAGGGCCGCCCGCTGCCCGGCTGCAGCGGCGGTTGGGTGTCGGCGCTGGCCTGTAGCACCGGTTCGGGCAGGGCCGCCATGGCCACCCGGCTGACCGCCGAAGTGGCCACCGCAGCGCCGATGGCGCCGGCCCCGAGAAAGAAATCGCGTCGTGAAACCATCTGGGAAATTCCTTGTTCAATGGCCGGCGGCGGCCGGCTCGGCAGCAGCGGCAGGCGCCGCGCCGAGCGAGGGATTGGGGGCACCCAACAGGGCCATGTCGAGGTCGGCGCGCGCCAGCCAGAAGGCGCGCTGCGCCTGCAGGTAGCCATCCACCGCCTGCACCTGGCGGCGCGCATCGGCGAGCAGGTCGAAGGTGCTGATGAACATGCCGTTGTAGCGCAGCAGGTTTTCCTCGGCGATGCGCTGGCGCAGCGGCAGCACCTCGGCGCGGTAGTGCTGCGCCAGCTCGAAGGCGTTGCGGTAGGCGTGGTAGGCCTCGCGCACCTGCGAGCGGGCATTGATCGCCGTTTCGGCGGCGCGGTTGAGCGCCTGGCGATACTGCGCCTCGGCGCGCGCCACCTTGGCACCGCTCCAGTCGAACAGCGGCAGCTCGACGCTGATTTCGTAGCCGCGCTGGGTCGGCTCCTCGTTGGAGCGGTTGTTGACCACACCCAGCTCCAGCACGTTGATGAAACGCGTGGTGCGGGTCAGGCCGAGGTTCTGCGCCAGGCGCTCGGTATCCAGGCGCACGGCCTGGATGTCCTGGCGCTGGTTCATGGCCAGGCGCTCCACATCCGGCAACTCGTCCGCGTTTTTCGGCAGCGCCGGCAGGCGTTCGGGCAGGCGGTAGTCGAGCTGCTCGCCCCACAGGCCGAGCAGGCGAGTCAGCTGCTCGCGGCTGCGCACCCGCGCCTGTTCGGCCTGCAACAGGCCGATGCCGGCCTCGGCGTAGAAGTTCTGCTGCTCGGCCTGCTGCAGCTTGCTGAAGTTGCCCACCGCGGCCATGCGCCGGGCCAGCTCGGCGCCGGCTTCGGCGGCGGCCAACACCTGCCGCGCGTAGACCAGGCTCTCCTCTGCGGCGACCGCCTGGTACCAGGCCTTGCGCGTCTCGCTGGCAAGCTCGAACACCGCCAGGCTGGTCTGCCGCTGCAGTTGCTCGAAGCGCCGACCCTCCAGGCGCGAGGTCAGCGGCAGGGCGATCAGCCGCGCCAGATTCAGGTGCAGGCCGCGCTCGTATTCGACCTCGCTGCCCTTCTCCAGGCGGCCGTAGGAGAAGCCGGGATTGGGCAGGCGCCCGGCCTGCACCCGTTCGGCCTCGCCGATGCCCAGTTCGTCGAAAGACGCCTGCAGGCCGCGGTTGTTGAGCAGCGCCAGCTGCACCGCGGCATCCAGGCTCAGGGGTTCGGCCAACAGCTCGGCGACGCGCGCCTCGATCTGGCTGCGCCCGGCCTCGTCGCGGGCCCACAGCAGTTGCTTGTCCAACTGGCGCTCGGCGCTTTGCTGCACCGGATCGAAGCCGCTGTCCTGGCTGAAGCCGGCGCATCCGGCCAACAGCAGTGCGGCGCAGAGCAGTACGGCGGGTTTAATGGTGAGCATGGCCACCTCCCTCGACGGGCTCGGCGCCCTGCTCGGCCGGCTGCTCCCAGCCTTCCATGCTGTAGGTGCGCCAGCCGCCGATACGGCCGACCAGATCGTTGGCCGCGCGCCAGTCCTGCAACGGCTCGTCGGCCTGGGCGCGGTAGTCTTTCAGAGGGGAACGGTAATCCTGCGCCGGCACGGCGGCGTTGGCGTCCAGCGGGTCAGGCTGGGCCGCCATCAGGATGCCGGGCAGCGCCAGGGCAGCGATGCCCAGCAGCCTTCCGGCAAGGGAATGCAAAGTCATGATGTGTTCTCGCGTACGGCGGCCAAGCGACCGCGTGAGCTACAGGCGCCGCAAGGCGGCGCTACCTAAGGGGCTCAGGCGAGAGAAAGACGCGGGGGGCGTTCGGGCGTGTCGGCCACGCCGACGATAAGGCGGTCGAGCCAGGCTGCGGCCGGCTCGGCGGTTTGCAGGGCGGAATCTTTCAAAAACGCTTGACCGGGAGCCGCGACCCCGACACAGAAGGCGCACAGGGTACAGAGGCTGCCAGCGGCAGGAACCTCGCTGCTGGCCACCGAGGCGGCGTCCTGATGCGCGCCATGCGCGCTGTCGGCCGTCATGTCGTGGTGCCCGCCATGCTCGCTGCCGCTTATCTGCAGGGCGCCGCTGCGATGCACCAGCTCACACAACTGCATGCCGAGCGCCGCCATGGCCTGTGCCGGCAGGGCCAGCATCAGCATCCAGATCAGGGCGGTACGCAGGGTCTTGCGCATGGGGGTGGCGAAGCCAGAGTCAAAGGGCGATGGGACGAATTATCCACGCGCGGCCGCTTTGTCCAGCGCTACAAACTCAGATGCCCGGCATACAGGCCGTAGCCGGCCTACGGCCGCAGTCAGCAATACGGCGGCGAAGATCGGCCATTCGTAGCGGGTGAACAGCACCTTCCCCTGCGCGCACTTGGCCTGGCGAAACAGCAGCGCGCCCGACGCGCAGAGCAACGCCGACAGCATCAGGTACTTGACCCCGCCGGCATACAGCAGCCAGATCGCGTAGCCCACTGCCAGCAGGCCGATGGCCAGATCCTTGCGGCGCAGCCCGGCCAGGTCTTCATAGGTTTCGCTGCACAGCGCCAGCAACAGTGCATAGACCGCCGACCACAGGTAGGGCACCAGAATCATCGACGATGCCAGATAGATGAGCGACAAGTAGGTGCCCTGGGAAAACAGGGTGATCAGCAGGAACAGCTGGATCATACCGTTGGCCAGCCACAGCGCGTTGACCGGCACCTGATGGGCGCTTTCCCGGCGCAGGAAGGCCGGCATGGTGCCGTCCTTGGCACAGACGAAAAGGATTTCGGCGCACAGCAGCGCCCACTGCAACAGCGCACCGAGCAGCGACACCGCCAGGCCGACAATGACGATAAACAGCAGGATCGGCACCAGCTTGGCCACGGTGGTGATCAGGTTGATCAGCGCCGCCTCCTTGATACCGCGCAGCACCAGGACATGCACGCACCACAGCACCCCCGAGGCGCAGACGATGGCCAGTGGCGTGTTGCCCTGGCCGAAGGCCGGGACGAAATCCCCCAGGGTCGAGAACAGCAAGACGAAGTAGCCGACATTGCCCAGCCAGGCGCTGATCCAGTAACCCCAGGCCGAGGAAAAATCCATGTAATCGCCGAGTCCCGCCTTGGCGTAGACGTACACCCCGCCATCGAGCTGTGGCTTACGATTGGCCAGGTTCTGAAACACGAAGGCCAGCGCCAGCATGCCCACCGCGGTAATACCCCAGCCGATCAGCACGGCGCCGACGTCGGCCCGCGCGGCGATGTTCTACGGCAGCGAGAAGATCCCGCCACCGACCATCGAGCCCACCACCAGCGCGGTCAGCGACCCCAGGCCCAGCTTGCGGCTTCCTTGCGACATGGCGGCGCCCTCTTGCGGTTACCGCCAAACTCTAGTCGAGGCCGGCCGCCCTGCCAGCCTCGAAGGCACTCAACCCAGCATGGTCACATGACGTGGATGACTGGCGACGCGATCAAGCCAGGCGCGCACCGCTGGAAAGGCTTCGAGACTGAAGCCGCCCTCATGAGCCACGTGCGTGTAGGCATACAGGGCGATGTCGGCGATGGAGTAATGCTCGCCAACCAGATAGGGCGTGCGTTCGAGCTGCTTCTCCATCACCTTCAGGGCCTTGTAGCCGAGCTTCAGGCAGCGCGCGTGCTCCTCGCGGCGTTCCTCAGGCATGCCCTGGTAGAGCTGGATGAAACGCGCCACCGCAACGTAGGGCTCGTGACTGTACTGCTCGAAGAACTGCCACTGCAGCACCTGGGTGCGCAAGCGCGGCTCGGTCGGCAGAAACTCGCTGCCATCGGCGAGGAGGTTGAGGATGGCGTTGGACTCCCACAGACAGGTACCGTCTTCCAGTTCCAGCACCGGGATCTTGCCGTTGGGGTTCTTGGCCAGAAAGGCTTCGCTCTGTGTCTCGCCCTTGAGGATATCAATGGGAATCCACTGGTACTCCTTGTCCTGCAGATGCAGCATCAGCTTGACCTTGTAGCAGTTACCCGAGCGGTAATCGCCGTAGACCATGAACATTGCGTTGCCCTCCCCGTATTTCCTTCTTTTACCTGTAGGAGCCGGCTTGCCGGCGATCCGTCTTAGCAAGCGCATTGCCAGCAAGCCGGCTCCTACGCTACAAGCTTCTACTTCGCCTGTGCCTCTTGAATTACCGTCGCCAACCGGCGCAGCCCCTCGCTCAGGCGCTCCGGCGCCACGTGGCTGAAATTCAGTCGCAGGTGGCCTGGGTTGGCGTCCGGATCGATGAAGAACGGCTCGCCCGGCATAAAGGCGACGTTCTGCGCCAGCGCCGCGTCGAGCAGCGTGCGGGTGTCGAGCGGCTGCTTGAGGGTCAGCCAGAAGAACAGGCCACCCTGAGGGATTTCCCACTCGGCCAGGTCGGCGAAGTGCTCCAGCAGCGCGGCCTGCATGGCGTCGCGGCGAATGCGGTAGAAATCGCGCAGCTCGGCCAGGTGGCCGCGGTACTGCTCGCTGCCCAGCCACTGCAGCGCCTGCCACTGACCGATGCGGTTAGTGTGCAGGTCAGCCGACTGCTTCAGACGCAGCAGGTGCGGATACAGGTCCTTGGTGGCGATCAGGTAGCCGACACGCAGGCCCGGCAGTAGCGTCTTGGAAACGGTACCGGTGTAGATCCAGCTGGCCTGCTTGAGGCGGCTGACGATGGGCGTGGCGCTACCGGCATCGAACACCAGCTCGCGGTACGGCTCGTCCTCGATCAGGGTCACGCCGAACTCGTCGAGCAGGGCCGCCACGGCTTCACGCTTGGCTTCGCTGTAACGGGTGCCGGACGGGTTCTGGAAGGTCGGGATCAGGTAGGCGAAAGCCGGCTTGTGATTCTCCAGACGCTGACGCAGAGCCGCCAGTTCGGGGCCGTCGGCCTCCTGCGGTACGCTGATGCAGTCGGCACCGAACAGTTGAAAGGCCTGCAGGGCAGCCAGGTAAGTCGGCGCTTCGAGCAGCACTTCGGCGCCCGGATCGATGAACAGCTTGGAGGCCAGGTCCAGTGTCTGCTGCGAGCCGCTGACGATCAGCACCTGGCTGGCATCGCAAGGCACGCCCAACGCCCGTGCTTCGGCGGCGATGGCTTCACGCAAGGCTGGCTCGCCTTCGCTCATGCCGTACTGACCCATGCTCGCCGGCATCTCGGCCCAGTCCACCTTTGGCAGCATCGGTTCGGCCGGCAGACCGCCAGCGAACGACATCACTTCCGAACGCTGCGCCGCGGCAAGAATTTCACGAATCAGGGAGCTTTTCAGGCGGGCGATGCGTTCGGAGAAGGCCATGGAATGTCCTGGGGTGCAAAAGTTATTGGAATTAAGTCAAACTGCTTGACCGAAACTACGCCTCCAACCAGAGATACGTCAATATGACTGACCTAAAAAATTTCTCCGAGAAATTTTTGACGTCGCCCGCCGAGGGCACGCAGGCCGGCCGTCACGGCGCGCAGCTGATCAAGAACAGCACAGCTCAGCAGGCCGCCATGGAGGCTTTCTTCTTCGGCTATCAGGCTTTCACCGCCAAGCCGGACGAAATGCTGGCCAAGCGCGGGTTGTCACGCGTGCACCACCGCATTCTGTTCTTCATCGCCAAGTACCCGGGCCTGAACATGACCGAGCTGCTGGGTTACCTGGGGGTGAGCAAACAGGCGCTGAACATGCCGTTGCGCCAGTTGATCGAGATGGACCTGGTGCAGAGCGAAGCTGCCGCGGACGACAAGCGCAAGCGTGTGCTGGGTTTCACCGCCGAGGGCGCCAAGCTGGAACAGGCCCTGCGCCGCGAGCAGGCGCGCCTGCTGCAACGCGTGTTCGGCGAGATGGGTGAAGAGGCCGTGCAAGGCTGGCTGGCCGTCAATCACGCCCTGGCACGCAGCCGCCAGGAACGCACCTGAGCATCGTCGTCACGCCCCCGTAGCTCGCGAACCCCTTTGTTCGCGAGCAGAGCTCGCTCCTACCGATTCAGCCTGCCTTTCCACTCCCCCACACCACCGGTCATACCACGCCAACGCGTGATTGCACCCTGACACGACCTCTGCAATCATATGCGAATCATTATCACCTTAACTTAGATCTCGCGAGGTGCGCGTGTCGGTTCAGGATTCCAGCAACCAACAGCTGGTCGGTCTGCTTTATCGCGATCACCGTGATTGGCTGTTCGGCTGGCTGCGCAAAAGCCTGAATTGCGCGCAGCGCGCCGAAGACCTGAGCCAGGACACCTTCGTCCGCCTGCTCGGTCGCGCTGACCTGCATAGCCCACGCGAACCCAGAGCCCTGCTCACCACCATCGCCAAGGGATTGCTTGTCGACCAGTTCCGCCGCAACGCGCTGGAGCGCGCCTACCTGGAAGCGCTCGCGCAAGCTCCAGAAGCAGTGCAGCCCAGCCCGGAAGAACAAACCCTGGCATTGGAGCAACTGGCCGAGATTGACCGCCTGCTCGGCCAGCTGTCGAGCAAGGCACGCGCGGCGTTTCTCTATAACCGCCTGGATGGCCTAGGCCACGCCGAGATCGCCGAGCGCCTTGGCGTGTCGCCGTCCCGCGTGCGCCAGTACCTCGCCCAGGGCCTGCGCCAGTGCTACGTCGCGCTTTACGGAGCGCCGCAATGAGCCATGTCTCGGCTCGCGTGCTCGATGAGGCCATCGCCTGGCAGCTGTGCCTGGACTCTGGCGAAGCCAGCGAGCAGCAACGCCATGACTTCGCCGACTGGCTGGCCGCTCACCCGGAGCATGGCCTGGTCTGGCAACGCCTGGGCCGTATCGACCAGCAGCTTTCTGCCGCCAGCGCGCCGATGGCACGACGCGCCCTGTTGCAGAGCAGCGTCAGCCGTCGCCGCAGCCTGCGCCGTATCGGCGGCAGCGCCCTGAGCCTGCTGCTGGCAGCAGGTGTAACACTGGTGCTGATGGCTCAGCAGCGCCCGCTGGGCGATTACCTCGCCGACTACCATACCGCCAGTGGAGAGCAGCGCGACCTACTGCTCGCCGACCGCAGCCAGGTACGCCTCAACAGCCGCAGTGCGCTGGATATCGAATTCGACGAAAACGAACGCCGCCTGCACCTGCACAGCGGCGAAATTCTGATTCAGACCGCCAAGGGCGATAGCCGTCCCTTCATCGTCGAGACGGAGCAGGGACGCTTGCGTGCGCTGGGTACGCGCTTTCTGGTACGGCGTGAAGGCGCCGTGACCGAGCTGATCGTGTTGCAGTCGGCAGTCGCCGCCAGGCCGCTGGCCGGTTCACAGGAACGCATTATCCACAGCGGCGAACAGGTGCGCATGGACAGCCAGCACCTCAGCGCAAGCCACCCTGCCCCCATCGGTGCCGACGCCTGGAGCCGCGGCATGCTGGTGGCGGACAACCTGCCCCTGCAGCGCCTGATCGATCAGCTCGGCGAATACCGCAGCGGTTACCTGAGCCTCGATCCGAGCCTGGCCGATCTGCGCATCAGCGGCAGCTTCCCATTGCACGACAGCGACAAGGCACTGGCCGCTGTCGCACTGAACCTGCCGGCGCGCACCGAGCAACTGAGCCCCTGGTGGACCCGCGTGCTACCGGCGGAAAAATAATTTTCCCCGCCCCTGTCACTTTTCCTTCCTGCTTCGGCAAAAGGGCATTGAGATACATTAACTCTTAGGAGACGTTCGCAATGTCCTTCCGCCCTGCCCCGTTCCGCCACACGCTGCTGGCCCTGACCATTGCCTTTGCCGGCCATACCGGGCTGGCCCACGCTGAGGTTTACCAACTGCCCGCCGGCCCTCTGGCGACCACGCTCAACCAGATCGCCAGCCAGGCCGGCGTGACCCTGAGCATCGACCCGGCCCTGACCGCGGGCAAGAACTCGGCACCGGTCAACGGCGACTACGAAGCCATCGAAGCCCTCAATCAGGCGCTGCGTGGCACCGGCCTGCAGCTGCAAGGCGGCAATGGCGGCGCCTACAGCCTGGCCCCCGCCGCAGAAGCGGCAATGGCACTGCCGGACGTCACCGTGACCGCCAGCGAACAAGCCGCCGAGACCGCCTGGGGCCCAACCCGTGGTTACCTGGCCAACCGCACCGCGACCGGCACCAAGACCGACACGCCGCTGCTGGAAACCCCACGCTCGATCTCCGTCGCCACCCGCGAGCAGATGCAGGACCGCAAGGTGCAGAACCTCGATGACGCCGTGCGCTACATGCCGGGTGTCATCGCCAGCAGCTACGGCAGCGACAGCCGCGCCGACTGGATGAAGATCCGCGGTTTCGAACCGATCCAGATGCTCGACGGCCTGCCACTGCCCAAGGGCAGCTACGCCATGGCCAAGCTGGAAACCTGGAACCTGGAGCGCGTCGCCGTGCTGCGCGGCCCGGCCTCGGCAGTGTATGGCCAGACCCCGCCCGGCGGCCTGGTGGATGCCGTCAGCCGCCGTCCGCAGGCCGAAAGCAGCCATGAAGTGCAGGTGCAAGTCGGTAACTACAACCACAAGCAGATCAGCTTCGACAGCACCGGCAGGATCGACGATGAAGGTCGCTTTCTCTACCGTTTCAGCGGTACCGGGCGTGACAGTGGCACCGTTATCGAGCATATGGACGACCAGCGTTTCAACCTGGCGCCCAGCCTGACCTGGAATATTGCCGACGACAGCAAACTGACCTTCCTCGGCCAGTTCAACCGTGACGATACCGGCGGCACCAGCCAGTTCCTGCCACTGCAAGGCACCAAATTGAGCCCCCCAGCCGGCAAGGTCGACTACCACAAGAACCTTGGCGACCCTGACTGGGAGTTCTACGACAAGACCTTCTATGCACTGGGTTATGCCTTCGAGCACCGCATCAACGATACCTGGCAGTTCAATCAGAATCTGCGCTACAGCAAGCTAGAACTGGATAACCAGATCATCACGGCCGGTGGTACAGCATTCTCTGTAGCGCCCGACGGCACAGTTGATCGTGGCGCTAATATCTATGATGAAAACATCAGCCACTTCGCCGTGGACAACAACTTCCAGGCCGATTTCAACACCGGTGCAATCGGGCACACCCTGCTGCTGGGCCTCGACTACCTACGAGTGAATACTGATTACCGCTGGCAGTTCGGTGGTTCCTACCTTTATGACAATAACTGGAACATCATTGGAATCAACGTTCCTCCGAGCAACATTAACAACCCACGCTACGGCCAAGACTTCAGTGGCGTTACCTATAGCGATCTCCAGAACTACAGCCAGAAACGCAGAAACACCGGCCTCTATCTGCAAGACCAGATGGCACTCGACGCCTGGCGCCTGACCCTGGGCGGCCGATGGGACCGTCTGGACACCGATTCGGTGTTCCACAACGCCAACGATGCCAAGGACAGCCGTCGCGACAGCCAGTTCAGCGGCAATGCGGCGCTGAGCTACGTGTTCGACTCCGGTTTCACGCCCTATGTGTCCTACGCTGAATCCTTCCAGGCCGAAGCGGGCGGCAACGGCGGCGCGGCGTTCAAACCCAGCACCGGCAAGCAGTACGAACTGGGTATCAAGTATCAACCGCCGGGTAGCGACATGCTGTTCACCGCCGCTGTCTATGACCTCACGCGGCAGAACATCGTGACCACCAACATCGCCGGCGCCACCGAGCCGGTCAGCGAGGTAGAAGTCCGCGGCCTGGAGCTGGAAGCCACCGGCAATATCACCGAGAACCTCAGCCTGACCGCCTCCTACAGCTACACCAACAGCAAGATGACCGAGGTCGGTGACACGCGCGACAAGAACCGCGCCCTGCCACTGATCCCCGAGCATCAGGCGTCGATCTGGGCCGACTATGACTGGAGTCAGGGTGTGCTGGCGGGCTTCGGCGTCGGCTTTGGCGCCCGCTTCGTCGGTTCCACCGACAACATCTCTGTCGGTAGCATGGGCTTCGTACGTGATCCTTCCGACGGCCACAGCAGCGCCTATACCGTCTACGACGCGGCAGTGCGCTACGATCTTGGCCAGATCGACGCCAGCCTGCGTGGCGCCAGCGTATCGCTCAACGCCAACAACCTGTTCGACAAGGAATACCTGGCCACCTGCGATGGTTTCTACTGCTACGCCGGCGACCCACGCCGAGTCACGGCCAGCCTCGACTACAAATGGTGACCACCCGAAGGGCTAATGCCTGTCAGTCAATCGTAGAAAAATGACTGTGTAGGAGCCAGCTTGCTGGCGATCAAGCGTCTCGGCGAGCACCAGCCTCACAGAGGCAAAGCATCGCCGGCAAGCCGGCTCCTACAGGTCTGTAGCGCTGCCCGCGCGGTGATGACCAGGCGGCTCTTGCCGTTTGGACGCAGTCACTGCGCAACCCCCTGCAACTCGGCAGCGCCCTTGAAGAACACCAGCATCAGCGCCACGCCGGCCCCAAGCAACGGCAGCAACGCCACCAGCATCAACAGCACGCTGGCCAACATCAGTCCGCCGACGATATCGAGCCAGGCCATCACTTTCAGCGCCGGATAGGGACTTTGCAGCTTGAGCAACCGTATCCCCAGCCAGGTGGTGCATATGCCCATAAGACACAACAGCGCCACATAGCCGATGGTCTGCCAGTCCAATCCGGCGAACAGTTGGTCACCGAAAAGCATGTCCACTGCCTCCAGCAGCAGCGTCACCGCAAGCAGCAACCAGATCGGTACGCTGAGGTTGCGCGCAAAAAAACGGGCTTCGGCAAAGGCTTTGAAGCGCAGCAGCAGGTAGCAGCCGAGTAACGCCAGCGCCAGGCTAAGCCAGCCGGTGTAGGTAAACAGCAGTTCAGCTTCATCCGCCTCCAGCAGGCCCCCGGCAAATGCAAGCCCGACCACCAGCGCGTTGGCTACCACCGAGACCAGCGCCAGCCAGCCCAGCACCTGCAGTTGCCTGGCGCTCCAACCTGGCAACGACTGTACGCCCGCGCTGTCGAGCAACTCCACCTGCGGCGCACTGTAGGGATTGTCTGGTTGCATCGCCTTTATCCTTGTTCGGCAAAAAGCCGAGGCTAACCATCCAGGCAGCGCTTGGCCAGACTGTACGGTTCAACCCAGCGGTGGCTGTACCGCGACGCCACGGCAGCCGCGCAATAGGCTTTGCCAGTCACCGGAGAACGATCATGTCCACCGAACTGCTGCTCGCCTTCATCGCCTTCGCTTTCGTCACCTCGGTGACGCCCGGCCCCAACAATATGATGTTGCTCGCCTCCGGGGTGAACTTCGGCGTGCGCCGCAGCATTCCGCACATGCTCGGCATCAGCCTGGGCTTCATGCTGCTGGTGGCTGCCGTGGGCCTGGGCCTAGGCCAGGTGTTCCAACGTCTGCCGGTGCTGCATGACGTACTGCGCTATGTCGGCGCCGCGTATCTGCTTTATCTCGCGTGGAAGATCGCCCAGTCCGGCGCGCCGCAAAGCCGTGAGAATCCCGAGGCCAAGCCGTTTACCTTTCTCCAGGCGGCTGCTTTCCAGTGGGTAAACCCCAAGGCGTGGATCATGGCCATCGGCGCTATCACTACCTATACGCCGCAGGATGGCTTCTTCAGCAACGTGCTGTTGATCGCCGCCCTTTTTGCCCTGGTCAACTGCCCCAGCGTGGGATTGTGGACCGTCGCCGGCAGTATGCTGCGCAAGTGGTTGGACAACCCGCGCGCGCTGCGCGCCTTCAATATCGGCATGGCGCTGCTGCTGGTCGCCTCGCTCTACCCCATCATCGTCGACACTGGAATGTTCTGATGCAAGACGCCGCCCCCACTCGTCTGCGCCCACTGGCGGACACCTCCACCTCGGCCGTGGTCGCTGGCTTCATCGCCATGCTCACCGGCTACACCAGCTCCCTGGTGCTGATGTTCCAGGCCGGCCAGGCTGCCGGCCTCACTGCAGGGCAGATTTCCTCGTGGATCTGGGCGCTGTCGATCGGCATGGCGCTGTGCTGCATCGTGCTCTCGCTGCGTTATCGCGCGCCGGTGATGATCGCCTGGTCCACCCCTGGCGCTGCGCTGCTGATCACCAGTCTGCCGCAGGTCTCCTATGGCGAGGCTATTGGCGCCTACATCCTGGCCTCAGGGCTGATCGTGCTGATCGGCCTGACCGGCACCTTCGACCGTCTGATACGGCGCATCCCCGCCTCCATCGCCGCCGCGCTGCTGGCCGGTGTGCTGTTCAAGATCGGCCTGGAAATATGCGTGGCAGCCGAGCAACAGCCCTTTCTGGTGATCGCCATGCTGCTTGCCTACCTGCTCGGCAAGCGCCTGTGGCCGCGTTACTCGGTGCTGTCTGCGCTGATCGTCGGCAGCGTGCTGGCAGCGGTCTTAGGCCTGCTGGACTTCAGCGATTTCCAGTTGCAACTGGCCACGCCTGAATGGACCACACCCAGCTTCTCGCTGGCCGCCGCCATCAGCATCGGCATCCCACTGTTCATCGTCGCCATGGCCTCGCAGAACCTGACGGGCATGGCGGTGCTGCGCGCCAATGGCTATGACGTACCAGCCTCGCCGCTGCTGACCAGTACCGGCCTGGTGTCGATCCTGATGGCGCCGTTCGGCAGTCACGGCATTCACATGGCCGCCATCAGCGCCGCCATCTGCGCCGGGCCGGAAGCCCATGAAGACCCGCGCAAGCGCTACACGGCGGCGGTCTGGTGCGGAGTGTTCTACGCCATCGCCGGCATCTTCGGCGCCACCCTGGCCTCGCTGTTCGCGGCGCTGCCAGCGGCGTTGATCCTGTCCATCGCCGCGCTGGCACTGTTCGCCTCGATCATCGGCGGCCTGACCCAGGCCATGAGCGAGCCCAACGAGCGCGAAGCGGCGCTGATCACCTTTCTGGTCACCGCCTCGGGCATGACCCTGGCGGGCGTCGGTTCAGCGTTCTGGGGTATCGTCGCTGGCCTGCTGACCCTGGCCGTGCTGAACTGGGGCAAGCGCTAACTCCGATGCAATCCGGGCTACGAGCGGTAGGGTGCGCCGTGCGCACCACTGGATAACAGCGTGTTCAAGCGGTGCGCATGGCGCACCCTACTGTTCAGCCACCGTTTCGTGAGCCAGCTCGGCGCCATGCACACGGTTGACCCACAGGCCGAACAGCGCTGCGGTGATGAACATGATCAGACTGTAGATGGCTGCCGGAATGGCCATGGTCGGGTTGTTCAGCAGCGCCGGGCTCAGCGCCAGGGCGATGGCCAGGGTGCCGTTGTGGATGCCGATCTCCATGGCGATGGCGATGGCCTGACGCAGATTGAGCTTGAGCAGCCTGGGCACGCAGTAGCCCACCGCCATGCTCAGCAGGTTGAAGGCCAGCGCCGCGCCGCCCACCGCAGGCGCGTAATCGACAAAGGTGCGCCAGTCCTTGGCCACCGCCAGCAGGATGATCAGCAGCAGGAACAGCGCCGAGATGATCTTAACCGGCTTCTGCATGCGCTCGGCAAAGCCCGGAAAACGACTGCGCAGCCACATGCCGATGGCCACCGGACCAAGAACGATCGCGAATACCTGCACCACCTTGGCGAACTGCAGCGGGATAGCCTGATCGGCGGACATGAAGTAGGCCAGCGACAGGTTGACGATCAGCGGCATGGTCAGAATCGCGATCACCGAATTGACCGCGGTGAGGGTGATGTTCAACGCCACGTCGCCATGGGCCAGGTGGCTGTAGAGGTTGGCCGTAGTTCCGCCCGGCGAGGCTGCCAGCAGCATCAGGCCTACGGCCAGCGCCGGCGCCAGGCCGAACGCTTTGGCCAGGAAGAAGCACGCCAGCGGCAGCAACAGCAGTTGGCAAGCCAGACCGATCAATACCGGTTTGGGAAATTTGGCCACGCGGGCGAAATCGCCCAGGCTCAGTGACAGGCCAAGCCCGAGCATGATGATGCCCAGCGCAGCGGGAAGGAAAAACGTCAGCAAGGGATCGGCGGTCATTATTGTTATCGCTCCAGTTGAACCTGGCAGGATTGTGCTGAGTCAGGGCCACTGCTGGCAGTGGCCCTGCGAGCCAACCTTAGCCAACGTGCAGACGACCGGGCTAGGGTCTGTTGCCGTTTCGCGCACGGCCGCGACGGAGCCAGTTTTTGCGTGGGGCTAGGCGCGAGACGCGAAGTTTGGTCGCCCAAATGAGCCGTCGAGTAACGACGTACCACGCAAAAACTGGCCCGTCCCTTCGGGTTGCGCGGCAAATTGCGCCATGCGTCGTTGCGGGATTTGGCAAGGGAACGACCATTACCTGCATCCCGCGCCTCGCGTGGCGCAATTTGGCGCAGCAACGCGGCTCGCGTCGAAACGGCAACAGACCCTAGAGCCTTTATATTGCTGTGGCCCCGCCATCCACGGCCAATGCCTGACCCGTGGTGAATGCCGCGTGGTCGCTGCACAGATAGAGCACGGCAGCCGCGATCTCCTCGACCTTGCCGATGCGCCCGACCGGGTGCATGGCGGCGGCGAACTCCGCCTTCTTCGGATCCGCCTCATAGGCGCGGCGGAACATGTCGGTGTCGATCACCGCCGGGCAAACCGCGTTTACCCGCACCTTCTTCTTGGCGTACTCGATCGCCGCCGATTTGGTCAGGCCGATCACCGCATGCTTGGAGGCAGCGTAGATGCTCATCTTCGGTGCGGCACCCAGCCCGGCCACCGAGGCGGTGTTGACGATGGCACCACCGCCCTGGGCCAGCAGCAAGGGGATCTGGTGCTTCATACACAGCCACACACCCTTGACGTTGACGCCCATGATGGCGTCGAACTCGGCTTCGCTACCGTCGGCCAACTTGCCCTGTTCGATCTCGATACCGGCGTTGTTGAAGGCATAGTCCAGGCGGCCGTACTGCGCCACGGTGGCGTCCATCAGCGCCTTGACTTCGGCATCGCGGGTCACGTCGCAACGCACGAAGCAGGCCTCGCCGCCGGCCGCACGAATCAGCTCGACAGTGCCCTCGCCACCGGCCACGTCGACATCGGAAACCACCACCTTGAGCCCTTCGGCAGCGAAGGCCTGGGCGGTGGCACGGCCAATACCGGCTGCAGCACCGGTGACCAGGGCGACCTGGCCGGAGAACGTCATGCTCATGTCTGCTTCCTCGCAGCGATTCTTGTTGAATTGGCGAGGAGTCTAGCCAGGCGGCCGCACGCAGAGCAGCACTATCAGACTCTGGAGTGGTGGGTCATGCAGGGCGCTGATGACGACTCCACCAGCGCGGTGCCGCGATCAGCGGGTAGCCCGGGTGAAATCAGGGACAGATCGGACGGCATGCCAGACCGCCCCGGATTTCATCCGGGCTACAGGGCTCAGGCGCGCAGCTCGGCTACTACGGCAGCCAGCGCCTGCGCCGGATCGGCAGCCTGGCTGATCGGGCGGCCGATCACCAGATAATCGGAGCCGGCCTCCAGTGCCTGGCGTGGGGTGAGAATGCGCTTCTGGTCATCGGCACTGCTGCCGGCGGGACGAATACCCGGGGTCACCAGTTGCAGGCGCGGCTGCGCGACCTTCAGCGCCTGCGCTTCCTGCGCCGAGCAGACCAGGCCATCGAGCCCGGCATCGGCAGCCAGACCGGCCAGGCGCAGTACCTGCTCCTGTGGCGGTACGTCCAGGCCGATGCCGGCCAGATCCTGCTGCTCCATGCTGGTCAGCACCGTTACGCCGATCAGCAGCGGCTTGGCGCCTGCCAGCTTGTCCAGCTCGTTACGACAGGCCGCCATCATGCGCAGGCCGCCAGAGCAATGCACATTGACCATCCACACGCCCAGTTCCGCAGCGGCCTTGACCGCCATCGCCGTGGTGTTGGGGATGTCGTGGAATTTCAGATCGAGAAACAGCTCGAAACCCTTGGCCTGCAACGCCTCGACCACTTGTGGGCCGCTACGGGTGAACAGCTCCTTGCCGACCTTGACCCGACACAGCGCCGGATCGAGCTGATCGGCCAGCGCCAGAGCAGCATCACGGCAGGGAAAGTCGAGGGCGACGATGATCGGGGTTTGGCAGACAGGCATGGGCGGGTCTCGAACAGGATAAAAACGCCGCGCATTGTAGCGCAAAGCATCCGATCACTGGTCGCGGCCGAAATCCCTGTCCAGGGCAATCGCGCTATGCGTTCGAGGACCCGAGGATGCTGCATCGGTAGGGCGGGTGAAACCCGCCAATAGCCTCTGGCGGGTTTCACCCGCCCTACGAATCTGGCATTGCCCCGTAGGAGCGGCTTCAGCCGCGAAAGCTCATGGTAGCCAAACGGTCAGGCTATCAGCCGTTCACGCAGACGCCCAAGCATGCCCATCAGGCTACCCACCTTCTCCTGCTCACGCTCGTCACGCGGCACCTCGGCCAGGCGAGTGACCACCTGCTGCGGCTGCGCGCGCCAGATCAGCGCCTGCTCGGCAGCGGCCTTGAGGCCCTTCTCGAACAGCCCACGGCGAATCGGCTTGGGCAGGTAGCGGAAGATCTGCGCCTCATTGACCAGGCGCAGCAACGCCTGGGTGTCCTGAAACGGCGTGACCACCAGGCTGAGCAGACGCGGGTGCGCTTGCGCCAGGGTCTTGAGCAACGGCGCGGTGTCTTCGCCGGCCAGCTTGAGGTCACTGACCAGAATGTCCACGCCTTCGTTGTTGAGTTGCAGCATGGCCTCGGCCAGATTGCGCGCACGCAGCAGGCGGTGCCCGCCTGCGACGCAGAACTCGCCAACGACGCTGAGCGTGTCCGGCTCATCGTCGAGCGACAGCAGCGTCAGCGGCGCGCTCAGCTTCTCACTGGCAACAGCCTGCAAAGGCTGCGCCTGGCGCACCGCCAGCTCTGCCGCCTGACGCAGGGTGAAGGCCATTTCCTGCTGGTCCCAGGGTTTGGTCAAGTAGCGGAAGATGCCGCCGTTGTTCAACGCCTCCACCGCGGCATCCAGATCGGAATAGCCAGTCAGCAGGATGCGCAGGGTATTCGGCGCGATCTCGCGCGCTTCGGCCAGCAGCTGCGCGCCGCTCATCTGCGGCATGCGCTGGTCACTGACCAGCACGTGAATGTGCTCCTCACGCAGGCGCTGCAGGGCACGCAACGGGTCGCTCTCGGTCAGCACCTCGTAGTGGCGGCGAAACTGCAGGGCGAGACTGCGCAGAATGCGCTCCTCGTCATCGACGAAGAGAATGCGAACGGGTGCGGACATCAGGCGCTCCTTTTAATGGCGACAGTAGCGGGCAGCGGCAGGCTGATCAGAAAACGCGTGCCACGCCCTGGCTCGGAGGCGACGCGAATGCGGCCGCCGTGGTCCTGGACGATCTTGTAGCTGATGGACAACCCGAGGCCGGTGCCCTGGCCGACCGGCTTGGTGGTGAAGAAAGGATCGAAGATCTTCGCCATGACTTCCGGCGGCATGCCACGGCCGTTGTCCTGCAGCGAGACATGGATGCCCTCGGCATCGGCCCAGCTGCGAATCTGAATACGCCCGCTGCCATCGATGGCCTGGGCAGCGTTGGTCAAAAGGTTGAGCAACACCTGGTTGATCTGCGAGGGCGCGCAGGCGATACGCGGCAGCTCGCCTAGCTGCTGCACCACTTCGGCCTTGTCCTTGATGTGGTTGCGCGCGATCAGCAGCGCGCTGCGGATGCAGTCATTGAGGTCGACCTCCTCGCTCATGGCGCGGTCGAGACGGGCGAAATCCTTCAGGCCCACCACCAGTTCGGCGATCTGTTCCAGGCCATACAGGGTGTCGCCATACAGCTGCTGCAGATCCTCGGCCAGTAGCTCCGGCGCAGCCTGCTGGCGAGCCTGTTCGGCGGCCTGCAGGGCCTGGCTCAGGCTCGCCTCGTCGCAGTCGGGGTCGTTCAGGCACTGGCCCAGGCGCGCCTGGGCTGCGGCGAGTTCGAACAGTGGCTCACTCAATTCACGCAGCAGCTGCACGTTGTTTTTCACGTAGCCCAGCGGCGTGTTCAACTCGTGGGCAACGCCGGCGACCATCTGCCCGAGCGACGCCATCTTCTCCGATTGCAGCAACTGCGCCTGGGACTCCTTGAGGTCCACCAGCGCCTGGCGCAGCACGCGATTGCGCTGGGCGACGCGCGCTTCCATGGCCTTGAGCAGATCCAGCACCGTACCCAGACCGCAGTATTCGCCCTGGGCATCGATCAGGACGAAGTCCTCGGTGATCGGGTATTGCAGCTGGGCGGTGACCTGCTTGGAAGCCTCTTCCAGACTGGCTTCCAGGCTGACGATCAGCGGCGCGTCGTTCATCACCTCGCCAACCGGATGACGACCGCGCAGGTCGCGCCCGAAGCGCTGCATGAAGATGTCCTGCAGGGTGGCGCGACTGACCAGGCCGAGTGGCCGGTTGTTCTCGTCCACCACCGGCAGGGAAAGAAAGGCGCGGTGTTCAGCCGCCAGAAACAGATCGGCGACCTCGTTGATGCTCATCGACGCAGCGAGCGGCTTCACGGCTCGCATCAGCGATTGCAGCGCTCTGGCTTGGGTCACGAACGGCCTCCCCTGCTATCGGAAAGCCGTCATTCAAACAGCGCCAAGTTGCCATCATGTGACAGACATCACGCTGCCGGCGCGCCACCCTGGTGCGCCAGCCCTATTCCCCGCACCATTTTTCAGCTCCTGAGATAGCCGGCCAGCTTCTACGGAGCGCAAATCTCGGGCGGCCGGCCCTCTGGCATGAGCACTGCACGGCAAGCACATCCTTTTGCAGCAGGTTGCAGCCATGCCCTATCAAACCACCATCGGCAGCCTGGTCTACCGCTTCGCCGACCTCAAGACGCTGTTGGCCAAGGCCAGCCCGGCGCGTTCCGGCGATTACCTGGCAGGGCTGGCCGCCGCTACCTACGAAGAGCGCATGGCGGCCAAGCTGGCCCTGGCCGAGGTGCCGCTGGGGCGCTTTCTCGACGAGGCACTGATTCCCTACGAACAGGACGAAGTCACCCGCCTGATCATCGACCGCCACGATGCCACTGCATTTGCCCCGATCAGCCACCTCACGGTCGGCGACCTGCGCGACTGGCTGCTGCTGGAGAAGACCGACAGCGCGCGCCTGGCGGCCGTAGCCGCCGGGCTGACGCCGGAGATGGTTGCCGCCGTGAGCAAGCTGATGCGCAATCAGGACCTGATTCTGGTGGCGCGCAAATGCCAGGTGATCAGCCGCTTTCGCAACACCCTGGGCCTGCCCGGTCACCTGGCCGTGCGCCTGCAGCCCAACCACCCCACCGACAACGTGCGCGGCATCGCCGCCAGCATGCTCGACGGCCTGCTGTATGGCTCCGGCGACGCGACGGTCGGCATCAATCCGGCCAGCGATTCGCTGCCGACCCTGATGCGCCTGTGGCAGATGATGGACGAGGTGCGCCAGCACTTCGAAATCCCCATGCAGAGCTGCGTGCTCACCCACGTCACCACGCAGATCCAGGCCATCGAGGCCGGCGCGCCGATCGACCTGGTATTCCAGTCCATCGCCGGCACCGAAGCCACCAACGCCGGCTTCGGTGTATCCCTGGCAATCCTGCGCGAAGCCCACGAAGCCGCGCTGTCGCTCGGTCGCGGCACCCTCGGCGATAACGTCATGTACTTCGAAACCGGCCAGGGCAGCGCGCTGTCGGCCGGCGGCCACCATGGCGTCGACCAGCAGACCTGCGAGGCGCGCGCCTATGCCGTGGCCCGCGAATTCCGCCCGCTGCTGGTCAATACCGTGGTCGGTTTCATCGGCCCGGAATACCTCTACGACGGCAAGCAGATCATCCGCGCCGGCCTGGAAGACCACTTCTGCGCCAAGCTGCTCGGCCTGCCGATGGGCTGCGACGTCTGCTACACCAACCACGCAGAAGCCGATCAGGACGACATGGACAGCCTGCTCACCCTGCTCGGCGCAGCCGGTATCAACTTCATCATGGGCATCCCGGGCGCCGACGACATCATGCTCAACTACCAGAGCACCTCGTTCCACGATGCGCTGTACCTGCGCAGCGTGCTGGGCCTGAAACGCGCCCCGGAATTCGACGCCTGGCTGGCGCGCATGGCCATTACCGAGCCGAGCGGCCGCCTGCGCGAGATCGGCCGTGGCCACCACCTGCTCAAGCAACTGCCGCATATCTCGGGAGCCGCGTGATGGCCAATGATCTGATTCAGCAAAATCCCTGGGACGAACTGCGCGCACATACCTCGGCACGCATAGCACTCGGCCGCGTCGGCTGCAGCCTGCCCACCCGCGAGGTGCTCAAGTTCGGCCTGGCCCATGCCCAGGCGCGCGATGCCGTGCATCGTCCGCTGGACTTCGGCGAACTCAAGCATCAGTTGCATACGGCAGGCTTTCGTACCCTGAAAGTACGCAGCAACGCCGACGACCGGCAAACCTACCTGCTGCGCCCGGATCACGGCCGACACCTGCACGGCGACTGCCGTGTGCAGCTGCAACACGAACTGCCGGCACCGGAAATCGCCATCGTGCTGGCCGATGGCTTGTCGGCCGTCGCCGTGCAGCGCCATGCCCTGCCGCTGTTGCAAGCTTTTCGCGAACGCTTTGACACCGACTGGGCCAACACCCCGGTGGTGCTTGCCGAACAGGGCCGCGTGGCGATTGGCGACGGCATCGGCGAAGCGCTGCGTGCACGCCTGGTGATCGTGATGATCGGCGAGCGCCCTGGTCTGACCTCGCCGGACAGCCTCGGCCTGTATCTGACCTACGCGCCGCGGGTGGGCTGCCGGGACAGCGCGCGCAACTGCATCTCCAACGTACGTCCCGAGGGGCTGCCTTACCAGCTGGCAGCACACAGACTCGACTACCTGGCGCGCCAGGCGCTGCGCCTGCAACTGAGTGGCGTGCAGCTCAAGGACGACAGCAACCTGCAGCCGGTGGCGCTACAGGCCGACTGACAAGACCCGGCACGCGGGTTATGGTGATAACTCTATTGCCCCATGAGGAGTCATCATGCCCTGGTACGTCTGGCTGCTACTGGTTCTGGTGTTTGGCTCAGTGATCGGTAGCCTGCTGGTGCTGCGCAGCAGTGCCAAGAAAATGCCCCTGAGCGAAGATCAGCTCGAACGCATGCGTAAACGCGCCATCGAGCAGGAAGCCAAGGACGCGCGCGAGCGTCAGCGCTAAACGCACTCGTCCTGTCAGGTAACGCCAAGACTGCCCGCAACGCAGCCTGCTAGCAGGTTGTTGAAAAACGTAGGCGAGGCAGCTAATGCAATACCGATGGCGGCCCCGCAAAACAGGCGAGGAACGGTCGGAGTCGCGCTCGACTTTACGAGTTGTAAATGAGCATTCCGACCGGGCTGGCGCTCCAGCCTGTTTTTAACGCAGCAATAGCAACGCAGGTAGTTTTTCGACTGCCTGCTAGACTGCGCGCCTTCTCCAGGAGAGGTGCCATGCCCCTGCATCTGCATCTGCGCTTGCTGCTCCCCGCTCTGATCCTGGCCCTGGGCACCGGCCTGGGTTTCATCCAACCCGTCGGCCTGCTGCTGGGCAGCGTATTCGTCATCGTCCTGCTGGCCGGACGATCGCATCTGCCAAGCTGGCTATGGCTACCTCTGATTCTGCTTGGCGCAATCGCCCTGGCGGCGCACCTCCTACCCGGTTTCAGCCCTTGGCAACTGTGGCAGCCACGTCTCATCAGTGCTGATGCGGCGCCCTATGGCCTGCGCCTGTCCTGGGACAAACTGCTGCTGGGCAGCGCCCTGCTCGCCTGGTGGCTGGGGCAGCCACGCAGACCCGTGCTTTCGCTGAAAAATGCCTGGCTGACGTGCATCGCCACCCTGCTGCTGGTGCCGCTGCTGGCCATGGCACTGGGCCTGGTCGCCTGGCAACCCAAATGGCCGCAGGGTCTGCTGTTGTGGCTGGCGGTCAATCTCTGCGTGGCGGTGCTGGCGGAGGAATTGCTCTTTCGCGGCCTGCTACAGACCGCCCTGATCAAGCGCCTGGGCATCTGGCCCGGCTTGCTGTTGACGGCCGGCTTGTTCGGCGCGGCCCATCTGCCTTTCAGCGCGCTATTTGCCGTGGTGGCGACCTGCGCTGGCCTCGGTTATGGCCTGGCCTTTCACTACAGCGGCCGCCTGAGCCTGGCCATCGCGCTGCACACAGCGGTCAATCTGCTGCATATTCTGTTGCTGAGCTATCCGTTACGTCTTGCATGACGGCAATGCGGTAAGGCGAGAAGATGCGCTGCAACTCGCCCTTCTCCCGCAACTGCTCGAGCAAGGCAGCGAAGCGTTCGGGAGTTATCGGCGCGCCGGCACGAATCATCGCATGATGACGATAGATCTGATCGACACGCTCGGAGATCAGTAACTGGCGTGCATAATCGCGATTGCGCTCAAGGAAGTCATAGAGATTGGAGCGAGAGACCAATGCGACATCGGCGCGCCCGCGTATCACCATCAGCAGGTTGCTGTCGTGGGAGTGACCGAGGTTGGCATTGAAGGTGCTGGTCAGGAACTCCGGATCGCTGTTGAACTGGGCAAATCCGTAGTGATAACCGCGATAAAGCGCCAGGCGCTTGCCTTCGAGCTGTTCGAAGTAACTCTGGTCGCGCAGCGCCTCGTTCCTGGCGACGAACAACTCAGCATCTTCCAGCCTCATATCGACAGCTTCAGCGTCGATGTCCTGCCATCCCCATTGCGGATTCTCGAAAATCGCCATGTCGATACGCCCGCGCTGCAGGTCACTGAAACGACGCACGATGGCGGTGGGCAACATGGTGAAGTGGTATTCGCTCTGCTCTCGGTTGAGCGCTTCGAGCAGTTGCGGTAGCAAGCCACTCGAGTCGTGCAGGTTGGACTTGATCACATAGGGGGGGAAGTGCGCGCCACCGACCTTGACCACGTCGGCCGCATAGAGAGAATCCACTAGCAAGAGACACAAGGCACCCAAACATCCATGAACCCTGCACCGCGCATGCCGCATCTCGAGTCCCCAAAAAATTCCTTCTCTCAGTGTGCTGCACACTACTCCAGTCTCTCCTGACCGACCAGATGGATTTTCACCGCACTGACACTTTGTTGCCCAATGTCAGACGATAGCGCCCAAGTAGCTTCGATAGTTCTCCACTGGCCTGCAGCCGGTTCAACAACTCGGCAACTTCAGCCGGGCTCAGCGGCCCCTTGGGCCGCAGCAGCACCTGATGGTGACAGAGTTGATCCAGCCGATCGGAAACCAGCAACTCGGGCAGCATTTCCGGATGCCGATCCAGAAACAGCTCCAGGTACGAGCGCGTCACCACGGCGATATCGACGCGCCGCGCCAGCAGCATGCGCAGGTTGCTATCGTGGGAATAGGTCAACAGCGCATTGAACGCGCGTGCGAGATAATCAGGGTCGGCATCGAAACTGGCAAAACCATAGTGATAGCCGTTGTAGAGCGCCATGCGCTTGTCGTTGAAATCCTCGAAATAGTCTTGCCCACGCCCCGGCTCCGCCGCGGCGACATAGACTTCCGCATCATCGATATCCAGCCCCAAGACCAGGTATGACGTGCCCTGCCAACCCCAGCGAGTGGACTCGAAGAACATCAGATCGAAGCGTCCGCTCTCGAGGTCGCGGTAACGGCGGGTTGCCGAGGTCGGCACCAGAACGAAACGGTATTGCTGCTGCGCCGCATTGAGCGCGCGCAACAACTCGGGCACCAAACCTTGCGGATAAGGTGATTCGGGTTTGTCCAGGTATGGCGGGAAGTGATAACCACCGACACGCACCTCCTGCAGGGCAAGGGCAGCAGGTACATGCAACAGCGCAAGACAGCACAACAGGCAAAAGGCTAGTGCGCGCAAACTCGACCTCTCGTCACGGATCACAATGCGGGAACACCCCAGCGTCCGTGTTCGAGCCGAAAACCGGCAGTTGCTCCTATCCTAGCCGAATTCGCTCAGGCTTCCTTACACACCAATGACAACGCTTCTTCGGCCAGCTGATCCAGCGTCATTGGTCCCTGCGAGCGGAACCAGGTATTGGTCCAGCTCAGCGCACCGGTGAGAAAACGCCGCTGAATGAACGGGTCGCCCTTGAAGTATCCGGCCTCGCGCGCCTCGCCCAGTACCGCCAGCCAGATCTGCTCGTAGGTATCACGCAAGGCCAGTACCTGCGCCTGGCCCTCCTCCGAAAGGGAACGCCATTCGTAGACCAGAACCGCCATGGCCTCGCCGGTACCACCCATGATCGACTGCAGCTCGCAGCGGATCAGCGCCAGCAGCCGCTCGCGGGTGCCCTGCGCCTCGGCCAGTGCAGCGCGCATCAGGGCGGTGTTGTAGACGATGGTTTCCTCCATCACCGAACGCAGGATCTCTTCCTTGCTCTTGAAGTGGTGAAAGATGCTGCCGGACTGAATACCGATGGCGGCAGCCAGATCGCGCACCGTCGTGCGCTCGTAACCCTTGCTGCGAAACAGGTGCGCGGCCATCTGCAACAGCTTGCCACGGGCACTGTCCGGATCGGTTACCTGGCCGCTGGCGACCAGCTCCTGCATCACGGCCTGGGCTCTGTGTTCGTCCACGCTGACTTCTCCCCTGATTGCCTTGCACGGCGATTGTTCTGATGAATTCTCTATGCTGCCGGCAAGTGCTTGTCTTGCTTGATGAAATGTATGCGGCAGGCGCTGACCAAGCAAGCGCTTGGGCGCTTTTTTGGCCGAATTGCCGTCTCTCGCCACTTTTCAACCAAGCGCTTGCTTGGTAATGTCGACTCACCTTCTCAATGTGTGACGGGCCAATTCCAATGAACAAAACCGTACGCATCGGCTGCGCTTCCGCCTTCTGGGGCGATACCTCCACCGCTGCCGCTCAACTGGTTCAGGGTGCCGAACTGGATTATCTGGTGTTCGACTACCTGGCCGAGATCACCATGTCGATCATGGCCGGCGCCCGCATGAAGAAGCCGGATGACGGCTACGCCCGCGACTTCGTCGAGGTACTCGCGCCTCTGCTCGGCGAACTGGCAGCGAAGAAAACCCGCGTCATCAGCAACGCCGGCGGGGTAAACCCGATGGCCTGCGCTGCGGCCCTGAGCGCAGCCTGCGAGCAGGCCGGGGTGAACCTGAAGATCGCCGTGCTGCACGGCGACAACCTGCAACCCAAGCTCGGCGAGCTGGTCAAGGCCGGCACTCGCGAGATGTTCACGGGCGCCGCGCTGCCGCCCTTCTGCGTGTCGGTCAACGCCTACCTCGGCGCACCGGGCATCGTCGCCGCTCTGGAACAGGGCGCCGACATTGTCATCACTGGCCGCGTGGTCGACAGCGCGGTGGTCAGCGCCGCCCTGGTGCACGAATTCGGCTGGGCCTGGAGCGACTACGACAAGCTGGCCCAGGCCGCGCTGGCCGGGCACATCATCGAGTGCGGCGCGCAGTGCACCGGTGGCAATTTCACCGACTGGCGCGACGTGCCGGACTACGAGCACATCGGCTTTCCCATCGTCGAAGTCGAGGACGATGGCCGTTTCGTCGTGACCAAGCCGGATGGTTCCGGCGGCTTGGTCACGCCTTTTACCGTTGGCGAGCAGATGCTCTACGAGATCGGCGATCCGCGCGCCTACCTGCTGCCGGATGTGGTCTGCGATTTCACCCAGGTCGCGCTGAGCCAGGTCGGCGACAACCGCGTGCAGCTGCAGGGCGCACGCGGCCTGCCGCCCACCGGGCAATACAAGGTCAGCGCCACCCACCCGGACGGTTTTCGCTGCACCGCCAGCTGCGTGCTCGCCGGTATCGATGCCGTGGCCAAGGCCGAGCGGGTCAGCCAGGCGATCATCAACAAGACCGAAGAGATGTTCGCCGAACGTGGCTGGGGCCGTTACCAGGAGGTCAGCGTCGAGCTGCTGGGTAGCGAGGCCACCTATGGTGCCCACGCTCGGCGCCAGGACAGCCGCGAGCTGGTGATGAAGATCGCCGTGCGTCATGCCAAGAAGGAGGCGCTGATCCTCTTCTCCCGCGAGATCGCCCAGGCTGCCACCGGCATGGCGCCGGGCCTGACCGGCATCGTCGGCGGCCGCCCCACCGTCTACCCGGTGATCCGCCTGTTCAGCTTCCTGGTGGACAAGAGTGCCTGCGCCCTGAACGTCGAAATCGACGGCGAGCGCCAGCCGGTCGCCCTGCCCCAGGTCGATGCCTTCGACCCCGGGCGACTGCACGCACCGGCCGCCCTGCCCGTACCGATGGGTGAAGCCGACACTGCCGTGCCGCTGATCCGCCTGGCCGTGGCGCGCTCCGGCGACAAGGGCAATCACAGCAACATCGGCGTGATGGCGCGAAAACCCGAATACCTGGCGTGGATAGCCGCGACGCTGACGCCCGAAGCCGTGGCCAAGTGGATGGCGCATACCCTGGACGCCGAGCAGGGCCGCGTCAGCCGCTGGTACCTGCCGGGCAGCCACAGCCTCAACTTCCTGCTGGAAAACGCGCTGGGCGGTGGCGGCGTGGCCAGCCTGCGCATCGACCCGCAAGGCAAGGCCTTCGCCCAGCAGTTGCTGGAATTCCCGGTGCCGGTGCCCAAGGCGCTGGCCGACAGCCTGTAGGAGCGGGCTTGCTCGCGATCAACAACGCAAAAGCATCGCCAGCAAGCTGGCCCCTACATAAACCGATGCAGGTGCAACAAGGAAAACAACAATGGCATACGACTCGGTATTCAAACCTGGCCTGTTCGCTGACCAGACCATCCTGGTCACCGGCGGTGGCAGTGGCATTGGCCGCTGCGTGGCCCACGAGCTGGCCCATCTGGGCGCCCATGTGGTGCTGGTCGGGCGCAAGCAGGAAAAGCTGGAGAAGACCTGCGCCGAGATCACCGAGGACGGCGGCAGCGCCAGCTTCCAGGTTTGCGACATCCGTGACGAAGAAGCCGTGAAGGCCATGGTCGGCGCAGTGGTCAAGGAACGCGGGTGCATCCACCAGCTTGTGAACAATGCTGGCGGCCAGTTCCCCGCGCCGCTGATTGGCATCAACCAGAAAGGCTTCGAGACCGTGGTGCGCACCAATCTGGTGGGCGGCTTTCTGGTGGCCAAGGAAGTCTTCCTGCAGAGCATGAGCAAGCACGGCGGCAGCATCGTCAACATGCTCGCCGATATGTGGGGCGGCATGCCTGGCATGGGCCATTCGGGGGCGGCGCGGGCCGGCATGGAGAACTTCACCAAGACCGCCGCCTACGAGTGGGGCCACGCCGGTGTGCGGGTCAACGCCGTGGCGCCGGGCTGGATCGCCTCCAGCGGCATGGACACCTACCCCGAGTCGATGAAGAACATGATCCGCAACCTCAAGGATCACGTGCCGCTGCAGCGCATCGGCAGCGAGTCCGAGGTGGCCGCGGCCATCGTCTTCCTGCTCAGCCCTGGCGCCAACTTCATCAGCGGCAACACCATCCGTATCGACGGTGCCGCCAGCCAGGGCACCCGCGCCTGGACGCTGGGCAAGGCGAAATACAGCGATTCCTACAACGGTTTCCACCGGGCCTACCTGCCCGACGTACTGAAAGATCAGGAGTAAGGCGATGCCCGTGATCCAATCGGAAATCGATGTCCATGGCGAAGCCTTCGCGCAGAACCGTGAAGCCATGCTGGCAGCCATCGCGACCTTCCGCGACGTCGAACAAAAGGTGCTCGACAAGGCCCAGGAAGCCAAGGCCAAGTTCGAGAAGCGCGGCCAATTGCTGCCGCGCGAACGCATCAACCTGCTGCTCGATGCCGGCGCGCCCTTTCTAGAGCTGTCCTCGCTGGCCGGCTACAAGCTGCACGACGACAAGGACGGCAGCCAGGCCGGCGGTGGCCTGATCGCCGGTATCGGCTACATCGCTGGCGTGCGCTGCCTGGTGATCGCCAACAACAGCGCGATCAAGGGCGGCACCATCTCCCCCACTGGCCTGAAAAAATCGCTGCGCCTGCAGCAGATCGCCTTCGAGAACAAGCTGCCGGTGGTGACCCTGGCCGAGAGCGGCGGCGCCAACCTCAACTACGCCGCCGACATCTTCGTCGAGGGCGCGCGCGGCTTCGCCAACCAGGCGCGCATGTCCGCCATGGGCCTGCCGCAGGTCACCGTGGTGCATGGCTCCAGCACTGCTGGCGGAGCTTACCAGCCGGGCCTGTCGGACTACGTGGTGGTGGTGCGCGGCAAGGCCAAGATGTTCCTCGCCGGCCCGCCCCTGCTCAAGGCCGCCACCGGCGAGATCGCCACCGACGAGCAACTCGGCGGCGCCGAGATGCACGCCCAGGTCGCCGGCACCGCCGAGTACCTGGCCGAGAACGACGCCGACGGCGTACGCCTGGCGCGCGAGATCCTTGGCATGCTGCCGTGGAACCAACAACTGCCCGCTCGTGAGAAACGTACCTGGCGCGAACCGCTGTACCCGGCCGAGGAGCTGCTCGGCTTGGTGCCGGCCGACGCCAAGAAGCCCTACGACGTGCGCGAGATCATCGCGCGCATCGCTGACGGCTCGGAGCTCCTCGACTTCAAGAACGAGTTCGACAGCCAGACCGTCTGCGGCCACCTGCAGATCGAAGGCCAGGCCTGCGGCTTCATCGGCAACAACGGCCCGATCACCCCAGAGGGCGCGGCCAAGGCGGCGCAATTCATCCAGCTGTGCGAGCAAAGCAACACGCCGATCCTGTTCTTCCACAACACCACCGGCTTTATGGTCGGCACGGAGTCCGAGCAAAACGGCGTGATCAAGCACGGCTCGAAGATGATTCAGGCCGTGGCCAACGCCACCGTGCCCAAGCTCACCATCGTCGTCGGCGGCTCTTACGGCGCCGGCAACTACGCCATGTGCGGTCGTGGCCTCGACCCTCGCTTCATCTTCGCCTGGCCCAACAGCCGCACCGCCGTGATGGGCGGCGCCCAGGCTGGCAAGGTGCTACGCATCGTCACCGAGGACAAGCACGCCAAGGAAGGCAAGGAAGCCGATCCGAAAATGCTCGACATGCTCGAGCAAGTCACTGCGCAGAAGCTCGATAGCCAGTCCACCGCGCTGTACGGCACCGCCAGCCTGTGGGACGACGGCCTGATCGACCCACGCGATACCCGCAAACTGCTGGGTTTCTTGCTGGACATCTGCGCCGAAGCCAACCTGCGACCGTTGAAGAAAAGCAGCTTCGGCGTCGCGAGATTTTAAACGTAGGGCGGGTGAAACCCGCCAAGCATGTGGCGGGTTTCACCCGCCCTACAGACCCATTCGATACGGAGCACAACAACAATGATCTTCACCCAAGAACACGAAGAACTCCGCCGCACCGTTCGCAACTTCGTCGACAAGGAAATCAACCCGCACGTCGATGAGTGGGAAAAGGAAGGCCGTTTCCCCATCCACGACATCTTCAAGAAGGCCGGCGAGCTGGGCCTGCTGGGCATCTCCAAACCGGAGAAATTCGGCGGCATGGGCCTGGACTACAGCTACTCCATCGTCGCCGCTGAAGAGTTCGGCACCATCCATTGCGGCGGCATCCCGATGTCCATCGGCGTACAAACCGACATGTGCACCCCGGCCCTGGCCCGCTTCGGCTCCGACGAGCTGCGCGAAGAATTCCTGCGCCCGGCCATCACCGGCGAGATGGTCGGCTGCATCGGCGTCTCCGAGGTCGGCGCCGGCTCAGATGTGGCGGGCCTGAAGACCACCGCGCGCAAGGACGGCGACGACTACGTGATCAACGGCAGCAAGATGTGGATCACCAACTCGCCGTCGGCCGACTTCATCTGTCTGCTGGCCAACACCAGTGACGACAAGCCGCACGTCAACAAGTCGCTGATCGTGGTGCCGATGAAGACGCCCGGCATCACCGTAAGCCCGCACCTGGACAAGCTCGGTATGCGCAGCTCCGAGACCGCCCAGGTGTTCTTCGACAACGTGCGTGTGCCGCAGCGCTATCGCATCGGCCAAGAAGGCGCCGGTTTCATGATGCAGATGCTGCAGTTCCAGGAAGAGCGCCTGTTCGGCGCGGCCAACATGATCAAGGGTCTGGAACACTGCGTCGACACCACCATCGACTACTGCAAGCAGCGCCACACCTTCGGCCAGCCGTTGATCGACAACCAGGTCATCCACTTCCGCATGGCCGAGCTGCAAACCGAGATCGAGTGCCTGCGCGCGCTGGTCTACCAGGCCACCGAGCAGTACGTGAAAGGGCGCGACGTGACCAAGCTGGCGTCGATGGCCAAGCTCAAGGCCGGCCGCCTGGGCCGCGAAGTGTCCGACGCCTGCCTGCAGTACTGGGGCGGCATGGGCTTCATGTGGGACAACCCGGTGTCGCGCGCCTACCGCGACGTGCGCCTGGTGAGCATCGGCGGCGGCGCCGACGAAATCATGCTCGGCATCATCTGCAAGCTGATGGGCATCCTGCCAGGGAAAAAGAAAGGCTGACCTGCCACTCATACCGTTGCGGCGGGTTTCACCCGCCCTACACCGAGGCTATGCGATGAATGATCTGCCCCACTGCGAAACCCTGCAGCTGAACTCCGTCGGTGGCGTGCTGCACGTCACCCTCAACCGCCCGGACAGCCGCAACGCCATGAGCCTGGCGATGGTCGGCGAACTGCGCGCCACCCTGCAAGCCGTGCGCCATGATCCGAACGTGCGTGCACTCGTTCTGCGCGGTGCCGCTGGCCACTTCTGCGCCGGCGGCGATATCAAGGACATGGCCGGCGCCCGCGCCAAGGGAGGCGACGCCTACCGTGAGCTGAACCGCGCCTTCGGCGCACTGCTGGAAGAGGCCCAGGCCGCGCCACAGGTGCTGATTGCCGTGCTGGAAGGCGCCGTGCTGGGCGGCGGCTTCGGCCTGGCCTGCGTATCCGATGTGGCCATCGCCACCAGCGGCGCCAAGTTCGGCCTGCCGGAAACTACGCTGGGCATTCTCCCGGCGCAGATCGCTCCCTTCGTCGTGCACCGCATCGGCCTGACCCAGGCGCGCCGCCTGGCCCTGACCGCTGCCCGCTTCGACGGTGCCGAGGCCCTGCGCCTGGGCCTGGTGCATTACTGCGAGGACGGTGACGCCGCCCTGCAACAGCGCCTGGACGAGACCCTGGAACAGATTCGCCAGTGTGCGCCGCAGGCCAACGCCCAGACCAAAGCCCTGCTGCTGGCCAGCGAACGCGAAGCCCTCGGTCCGCTGCTCGACCGCGCCGCCGAACAGTTCGCCGCCGCCGTGACTGGCGCCGAGGGTGTCGAGGGCACCATGGCCTTCGTGCAGAAGCGCAAGCCGAAGTGGGCGCAGTAACCACACCAGCAACGGTAGGAGCGAGCTTGCTCGCGATCAGCTCGAACCAGGATCGCCAGCAAGCTGGCTCCTACAACAAAATCGACAGACCGTAGCCCAATGCAATCCGGAAACGCTCGCCAAAATGATTCCCCGGATTGCATCCGGCTATGCACAGCAGGAGCACAAAGATGCCCGCATTCAACAAGATCCTGATCGCCAACCGCGGCGAGATCGCCTGCCGGGTAATGCGCACCGCCATCGAACTCGGCTATCGCACCGTGGCGGTGTACTCCGAGGCTGATAGCGATGCCCGCCATGTACAGATCGCCGACGAAGCCGTATGCATCGGCCCGGCCCAGGTCAACCAGTCCTACCTGCGTATCGACGCCATCATCGAAGCCGCGCGCAAGACCGGCGCCGACGCCATCCACCCTGGCTATGGCTTCCTCTCCGAGAACGCCGATTTCGCCCGCGCCTGTGAAGCCGCCGACATCGTCTTTATCGGCCCGACCGTGGAAGCCATCCACCTGATGGGTAGCAAGCGCCTGTCCAAGATCGCCATGCTCGAAACCGGCGTGCCCTGCATTCCCGGATACGAAGGCGCCGCCCAGGATGACGACACCCTGGCCAGCGAAGCCGAGCGTATCGGCTACCCGCTGATGATCAAGGCCAGCGCCGGTGGCGGCGGCCGTGGCATGCGCCTGGTGCATGAATCATGCGAGCTTCTGGGGCAGATCCGCACCGCCCGCTCGGAGGCACAGAACGCCTTCGGTTCCGGCGAGCTGATTCTCGAACGCGCGGTGATCCGCCCACGCCACGTGGAAATCCAGGTCTTCGGCGACCAGCACGGCACTATCGTCTATCTCGGCGAGCGTGACTGTTCGGTGCAGCGCCGCCACCAGAAGGTAGTCGAGGAGGCGCCCTGCCCGGTCATGACGCCGGAGCTGCGCAAGGCCATGGGTGAAGCGGCGGTCAAGGCGGCAGCCTCGGTGAACTACGTCGGCGCCGGCACCGTGGAATTTTTGCTCGATGCCAGCGGCGAATTCTTCTTCCTGGAAATGAACACCCGCCTGCAGGTCGAGCACCCGGTTACCGAGCTGATCACCGGCCAGGATCTGGTGGCCTGGCAGATTCGCGTCGCCGAAGGCCAGCCCCTGCCGCTGCAGCAGGACGACATCCGCCTCACCGGCCACGCCATGGAAGTACGCCTGTACGCCGAGGACTCGGCCGCTGGCTTCCTGCCGCAAACCGGCCAGGTGCTGCGCTGGGAGCCCGAGCTGCTGGCCGGCGTACGCATCGACCACGGCCTGGTCGAGGGCCAGGTTGTCACCCCCTTCTACGACCCGATGCTGGCCAAGGTCATCACCTACGGCGAAACCCGCGACGAAGCCCGGCGCAAGCTGGTGCGTGCGGTCGAGCAGTGCGTGCTGCTGGGCGTCAACGGTAACCAGCGCTTCCTCGCCAACCTGCTCAAGAATCCGGAGTTCGCGGCCGGCAATGCCACCACGGCGTTCATCGCCGAGCATTTCGCGGATGACCCCAGCCTGCACCCACACACCGCCAGCCTGGCCGAACTGGCCATGGCCGCCGCCCTGCTCTACCAGATCTCGGCCGACGCCCGTGCACACCAGCCCGGCCTGTCCGGCTGGCGCAGCGCCGGCAGCGCGCCCTGGCGTTTCGTCCTCAAGCAGGGCGAGCACAAGCACACCGTGGAGCTGAATGTGATCGCCAGCGGTACCCAAGCGCGCCTTTGCGTGCGTCGCGGCGAAGAACAGCTGTCCCTGCGCCTGCTGGCCAGCGACGGCCGCTGGCTGACCCTGGAACTGGATGGCGTGCGCCGCCGCCAGGCCTACCACATCGAAGGCAAACGCCTGTGGCTGTATGGTGAGCATGGCAACCTGGAATTAGTGGATGTCACCCACGAGCCGGCCGGCGGGCAGAACGCCGCCAGCAGCGGCGCGGTGAAGGCACCGATGGATGGAGCCATCGTCGACGTACTGGTCGCCGAAGGCGGCAGCGTGAGCAAAGGACAACTGCTGGTGGTGCTGGAAGCGATGAAGATGGAGCACCCGCTCAAGGCTGGCGTCGATGGCATCGTCCGCCGCGTCGGCGTAAGTCAGGGCGATCAGGTGAAGAATCGCCAGTTGCTGGTGGAAATCGAAGCCGCCGAAGTTTGACCACATCACCGTGGGAGGGGCTTTAGCCGCGAGCGTCGTTCATCGCGGCTAAAGCGGATCGCCGCCCGGCCCTTCCCACAGCCCCATGACAACAAGAAGGAGCACGCCCATGTCACTTTCCGGCAAGACCCTATTCATCACCGGCGCAAGCCGTGGCATCGGCCGCGAGATCGCCCTCAAGGCCGCCGCCGATGGCGCCAACATCGTCATCGCGGCCAAGAGCGCCGAGCCACACCCGAAACTGGAAGGCACCATCTTCAGCGTCGCTGCCGAGGTCGAGGCCGCAGGCGGCAAGGCGCTGGCCCTGCAGTTGGATGTCCGTGACGAACAGGCTGTGGCAGCTGCCATGGCCCAGGCCACCGAACATTTCGGCGGCATCGACGCCCTGGTCAACAACGCCGGCGCGATCAAGCTGGTGGGCGTGGAGAAGCTCGAACCCAAGCGCTTCGACCTGATGTACCAGATCAACACCCGTGCGGTGATGGTCTGTAGCCAGGCGGCCCTGCCCTATCTGAAGAAGAGCGCCGGCGGACATATCCTCAACCTCTCCCCGCCGCTGAACCTCGACGCCAAGTGGTTCGCCCAGCACGGCCCCTACACCGTCACCAAGTACGGCATGAGCATGCTTACCCTGGGCATGAGCGAGGAGTTCAAGAAGTACGGCATCAGCGTCAACTCGCTGTGGCCGAAGACCATGATCGCCACCGCCGCCATCGAATTCGAGCTGGGCAGCCGCGACGCCTTCAAGCGGGCACGCACCCCGGCGATCATGGCCGATGCGGCGCATGCGATCCTGAGTAGCGAAGGCCGCAGCCTCACCGGGCGCCTGCTGATCGACGAGGACATCCTGCGCGAACAGGGCGTCAGCGATTTCGAGCAGTACCGTTTCGATCCCGCTGGCGGCAGCCTGGTACCCGACCTGTTCGTTGATTGAAGCCTGGGATGCGTTGGCTTCGTAGCCCAATGAAATCCGGATCAAGAGCTGCGGGCAAGCGTACGAAGCTCTTCCTCAGCCCGCACCAAGATAAGCCGTGATCACCCCGACAGCCGTCTGGAGATGCTGCTGATGGCTGAAGCCGGATGCCTTCAATGGCTTTAAGTCATGATCGGCAGCCTGCAGCCAGTGCAACTCGATGGCCGCTGACAGCTCGTAACCCGCAACGGTTTCCTTATTGCCCAATGCATCGCGCTCCCCCTGGATGATCAGCGTCGGCGTACGCAGCTCGGCGAGATGGGCCACTCGCGGTTTTTCCGGCTTGCCGGCGGCATAGAAGGGATAGCCCAGACAAATCAGCGCTGAGGCGCCGAACTCGTCAGCCAGCAGACTGGCCATACGCCCGCCCATGGATTTCCCGCCGACGGACAGCGGCCCTGAGACTCGTTGGCGCACCTGCGCATGCACTTCGCGCCATTGCTGCAGTAGTTGCGCCTGCGGATTGGGCGGGCGCTTGCGCCCATCCACCCGTCGCTGCGCCATATAGGCGAACTCGAAGCGCACCACACGCACGCCGCGTGCCGCCAAACCCTGAGCCATGGTCTGCATGAACGGACTGTCCATCGGCGCGCCGGCCCCGTGCGCGAGGATCAGCGTGCTCGATGCCGCCTGCGGCGGTTCGTCCCACAGCCAGGGTAGTCCCTGCTCACATTGACCGGCGTCAATAAACCCAGATGGCCCTTTGCTCATGCTTGCCTCGCGTCGATATCCGTGGTGTCCGTGGCTTGCTCATGCCTGCGGGCGCCACGGTTATCGGCCGCTCTGCCATAACCGTGGATGGAAGCCCAGACATGAACACAACAACCCGTTCCGCCTATAACTACAGGGTGGTTCGCCAGTTCGCCATTATGACGGTGGTTTGGGGCATCGTCGGCATGGGACTCGGCGTATTCATCGCTGCCCAGCTGGCCTGGCCCGAACTTAACTTGAACCTACCGTGGACGAGCTTCGGCCGTCTGCGCCCGCTGCATACCAATGCGGTGATCTTCGCTTTCGGTGGCTGCGCCCTGTTCGCCACCAGTTACTACGCGGTGCAACGCACCAGTCAGACCACGCTGTTCGCTCCGAAGCTGGCGGCCTTCACCTTCTGGGGTTGGCAAGCGGTCATCGTGCTCGCGGTGATCACCCTGCCGATGGGCTACACCAGCAGCAAAGAATACGCCGAGCTTGAGTGGCCAATCGATATCCTCCTGGGCATCGTCTGGATTACCTATGCCGTGGTGTTCTTCGGCACAGTCGCCAAGCGCAAGACCAAGCACATCTATGTGGGCAACTGGTTCTTCGGTGCGTTCATCCTCGTGACCGCCATGCTGCACATCGTCAACAGCGCCGCCATGCCGGTGAGCCTGTTCAAGTCGTACTCGGCTTATGCCGGCGCGACCGACGCGATGATCCAGTGGTGGTACGGCCACAACGCCGTGGGCTTCTTCCTGACCACCGGCTTCCTGGGCATGATGTACTACTTCGTACCCAAGCAGGCCGAGCGTCCGATCTACTCGTATCGCCTGTCCATCGTGCACTTCTGGGCGCTAATCACACTGTACATCTGGGCCGGTCCGCACCACTTGCACTACACGGCCCTGCCGGACTGGGCGCAGTCCCTGGGCATGGTCATGTCGGTGATCCTGCTGGCACCAAGCTGGGGCGGTATGATCAACGGCATGATGAGCCTGTCCGGTGCCTGGCATAAGCTGCGTACCGACCCGATCCTGCGGTTCCTGGTGGTGTCGCTGGCGTTCTACGGCATGTCCACCTTCGAAGGTCCGATGATGGCCATCAAGACGGTCAATGCGCTGTCCCACTATACCGACTGGACCATCGGCCACGTACACGCCGGCGCTCTGGGTTGGGTAGCGATGATCTCCATCGGCTCGCTGTATCACCTGATTCCCAAGGTGTTCGGCCGTGAGCAGATGCACAGCATCGCGCTGATCAACACCCACTTCTGGCTGGCCACCATCGGCACCGTGCTGTACATCGCCTCGATGTGGGTCAACGGCATCACTCAGGGTCTGATGTGGCGCGCAGTCAACGAAGACGGCACCCTCACCTACTCCTTCGTCGAATCGCTGGAAGCCAGCCATGTCGGATTCGTGGTACGGGTGATCGGTGGCGCCATCTTCTTCGCCGGCATGCTGCTGATGGCCTGGAACGTCTGGCTGACCGTACGTAGCGCGAAATCCACCGAGATGGAAGCCGCTGCGCAGTTCTCGGTAGAAGGAGCCCACTGATGAAACACGAAATTCTCGAGAAGAACATCGGCCTGATGGCCCTGGTGATGATCCTGGCGGTCAGCATCGGCGGCCTGACGCAGATCGTCCCGCTGTTCTTCCAGGACGTCACCAACGAGCCGGTGGAAGGCATGAAGCCCTACACCGCCCTGCAACTGGAAGGCCGCGACATTTACATCCGTGAAGGCTGCGTCGGCTGCCACTCGCAGATGATCCGCCCGTTCCGCGCCGAGACCGAGCGCTACGGTCACTACTCCGTCGCTGGCGAAAGCGTCTGGGATCACCCCTTCCTGTGGGGCTCCAAGCGTACCGGCCCGGACCTGGCCCGCGTCGGCGGTCGCTACTCGGACGAGTGGCATCGCGCCCACCTGTACAACCCGCGCAACGTCGTGCCGGAGTCGATCATGCCCGCCTACCCCTGGCTGGTCGAACAGAGCCTCGATGGCAAGGACACGGCCAAGAAGATGAGCGCCTTGCGCACATTGGGCGTGCCCTACAGCGAAGAAGACATCGCCGGCGCCAGCGATGCGGTCAAGGGCAAGAGCGAGATGGACGCCCTGGTCGCCTACCTGCAGGTGCTTGGCACCGCCGTGAAGAACAAGAGGTGAGCGCCATGTTCGAGTTTATCGATATCGGAATCCTGCGCGGCATAGGCACCGTGCTGGTGCTGATCGCCTTCACCGCCGTCACCCTCTGGGCCTACAGCGGCAAACGCCGCGACGCCTTCACCGAAGCGGCCAACCTGCCCTTCGCTGATGAGCCCAAGCCCGCCGTTTCGAGGACCCACGCATGACCACCTTCTGGAGTTGGTACATCACCCTGCTGACCGTCGGTTCGCTGGTCGCGTTGTTCTGGCTGATCTTCGCCACCCGCAAGAGCGAAGTGCACAAGAACCCGACCGAGCAGACCATGGGCCACGCCTTCGATGGCATCGAGGAGTACGACAACCCACTGCCGAAGTGGTGGTTCATGCTGTTCCTCGGCACCCTGGTGTTTTCCGTCGGCTACCTGCTGCTCTACCCGGGCCTGGGTAACTTCAAGGGCCTGCTGCCGGGCTATGAGGACGGCTGGACCCAGGTCAACCAGTGGCAGCGTGAGATGGATCGTGCCGATGAGCTGTATGGCCCGATCTTCGCCAAATATGCCGCCATGCCCATCGAGGAAGTGGCCAAGGACGAGCGCGCGCTGAAGATGGGCGGTCGCCTGTTCGCTTCCAACTGCTCGGTGTGCCATGGCTCGGATGCCAAGGGCAGCTACGGCTTCCCCAACCTGACGGACAACAGCTGGCGCTGGGGCGGTGAGCCGGAAACCATCAAAGCCTCCATCATGCATGGCCGCATGGGCGTAATGCCGGCACAAGGCCCGATGATCGGCGAAGATGGCGTGCGTAACGTCGCGGCCTATGTGCTCACCGAACTGGGTGGTCGTGAGCTGCCCGAGGGCACGAAAGCGGACATCGCCGCCGGCAAGCAGATCTTCTCCACCCTCTGCGCCGCCTGCCATACCCCTGCCGGCACCGGCATGCCGATGATGGGCGCACCGGATCTGACTCAACCCAGCGCGTTCATCTACGGCAGCAGCTTCGCCCAACTGCAACAGACCATTCGCTATGGTCGCAGCGGCAACATGCCGGCTCAGGGTGATTTTCTCGGTAACGACAAGGCTCACCTGCTGGCCGCTTACGTGCTCAAGCTGAGCCAGGGCGAAGACAAGTAATCCACGGCTTTACCGGCGACCGCAGCAAGGTCGCCGGCTCCCTCCTTATATAAGTGTGCGACCCAGTGTCGCACCTGCCGACCAATAGCCCTGCAACCTCCTTGATCTGGGCTAAGCTGCTTTTCAGTCGCCACCTGCCACAACTCCAAGGCGATCCATTCTTAGCGCTGCGCAAAATGATTGCGCCAAAAGCACACAGAGCCGCTCCCCGGGTCGACTCGAACGCCCCGTGAAACGCTCTGAAACCCGGTTCGCGTCGGTATGTTGCGTTGCAATGGCTACCTGCTTTCTCCATACTTGCCGCCGATTTTTGCCCCATAAAACTCCATTAACCGTGGAACCCCTAGCATGAGCACAGCAATCAGTCAGACTGCTTATAACTATAAGGTGGTCCGCCAGTTCGCCATTATGACGGTGATCTGGGGGGTCATTGGGATGGGTCTAGGCGTGTTCATCGCCGCACAACTCGTGTGGCCGGAACTAAACCTTGGCCTGCCGTGGACCAGCTTCGGCCGTCTGCGTCCGCTTCATACCAACGCGGTGATCTTCGCCTTCGGCGGATGCGCACTGTTCGCGACCTCGTATTACGTGGTCCAGCGCACCTGTCAGACGCGCCTGATCTCCGACGGTCTGGCTGCCTTCACCTTCTGGGGTTGGCAAGCGGTCATCGTGCTCGCGGTGATCACCCTGCCGATGGGCTACACCAGCAGCAAAGAATACGCCGAGCTTGAGTGGCCGATCGATATCCTCCTGGGCATCGTCTGGATTATCTATGCCGTGGTGTTCTTCGGCACAGTCGCCAAGCGCAAGACCAAGCACATCTATGTGGGCAACTGGTTCTTCGGTGCGTTCATTCTCGTGACCGCCATGCTGCACATCGTCAACAGCGCCGCCATGCCGGTGAGCCTGTTCAAGTCGTACTCGGCCTATGCCGGCGCGACCGATGCGATGATCCAGTGGTGGTACGGTCACAACGCCGTAGGCTTCTTCCTGACCACCGGCTTCCTGGGCATGATGTACTACTTCGTACCCAAGCAGGCCGAGCGTCCGATCTACTCGTATCGCCTGTCCATCGTGCACTTCTGGGCGCTGATCACCCTGTACATCTGGGCCGGCCCGCACCACCTGCACTACACTGCCCTGCCTGACTGGGCGCAGTCCCTGGGCATGGCCATGTCGGTGATTCTGCTGGCTCCGAGCTGGGGCGGCATGATCAACGGCATGATGAGCCTGTCCGGTGCCTGGCACAAACTGCGTACCGACCCGATCCTGCGTTTCCTGGTCGTGTCGCTGGCGTTCTACGGCATGTCGACCTTCGAAGGCCCGATGATGGCGATCAAGACCGTCAACGCCCTGTCGCACTACACCGACTGGACCATCGGCCACGTACACGCCGGCGCCCTCGGCTGGGTAGCGATGATTTCCATCGGCTCGCTGTATCACCTGATTCCGAAGGTGTTCGGCCGCGAGCAGATGCACAGCATCGGCTTGATCAACACCCACTTCTGGCTGGCTACCATCGGCACCGTGCTGTATATCGCCTCGATGTGGGTCAACGGCATCACCCAGGGTCTGATGTGGCGTGCGGTCAACGAAGACGGCACCCTCACCTACTCCTTCGTCGAAGCGCTGGAAGCCAGCCACGCAGGCTTTGTCGTGCGCATGATCGGCGGCGCCTTCTTCGTCGCTGGCATGCTGCTGATGGCCTACAACACCTGGCGCACCGTGCGCGCCGCCAAGCCGGCTGAGTACGAAGCGGCCGCGCAGATTCCCGCAGTTCAAGGGGGCGCTCACTGATGAAACACGAAATCATCGAGAAAAACATCGGCCTGATGGCGTTGCTGATGGTAATTGCCGTCAGCATCGGTGGCCTGACCCAGATCGTCCCGCTGTTCTTCCAGGACGTCACCAACGAGCCGGTGGAAGGCCTCAAGCCCTACACCGCCATGCAACTGGAAGGTCGCGATATCTACATCCGCGAGGGCTGCGTTGGCTGCCACTCGCAGATGATTCGCCCGTTCCGTGCCGAGACCGAACGTTACGGCCACTACTCCGTCGCTGGCGAAAGCGTCTGGGATCACCCCTTCCTGTGGGGCTCCAAGCGCACCGGCCCGGACCTGGCCCGCGTCGGCGGCCGTTACTCGGACGAGTGGCATCGCGCTCACCTGTACAACCCGCGTAACGTCGTGCCCGAGTCGAAGATGCCCGCCTACCCATGGCTGGTGGAGAACAAGCTCGACGGCCGCGACACCGCCAAGAAGATGGAAGTCATGCGCGGCTTCGGCATCCCCTACACCGACGAAGATATCGCCGGTGCCCGCGATGCCGTCAAAGGCAATACCGAAATGGACGCGCTGATCGCGTACCTGCAGGTTCTCGGCACTTCCATCAAGAACAAACGGTAAGACGCTATGGACATCGGGATGATTCGCGGCATCGGCACGGCGGTGGTTTTCATCGCCTTCATCGGCGTAGTGCTCTGGGCTTACAGCAGCAAGCGCAAATCGAGCTTCGACGAAGCTGCCAACTTGCCCTTCGCTGACGACCCCAAGCCCGAGTCCAAGAGCGATCAGGACTCTTCCAGGAGCAATAACCAATGACCACATTCTGGAGTTGGTACGTAACAATTTTGTCGCTGGGCACCATCTTCGCACTGACCTGGCTGATCTTCGGCACCCGTAAGGGCCAACGCCAAGACGTCACCGAGGAAACCGTCGGGCACAGCTTCGACGGCATCGAGGAGTATGACAACCCGCTGCCGAAGTGGTGGTTCATGCTGTTCGTCGCCACCATCGTCTTCGCCCTCGGCTACCTCGCCCTGTATCCGGGCCTGGGTAACTTCAAAGGTCTGCTGCCGGGCTACGACTACGTCGACAGCAAGAAGCAAACGCCTTTCACTGCTGGCGTGCAGATCGCTGACGGCTCCATGCGCTACTCTGGCTGGACCGGCGTGCACCAGTGGGAGAAGGAAATGGCGCGTGCCGATGAGCAATACGGCCCGCTGTTCGCCAAGTACGCTGCCATGCCGATCGAGGAAGTGGCCAAGGATGAGCAGGCCCTGAAAATGGGTGGCCGCCTGTTCGCTTCCAACTGCTCGGTTTGCCACGGTTCCGATGCCAAGGGCAGCTACGGCTTCCCCAACCTGACCGACAACGAATGGCGCTGGGGTGGCGAGCCGGAAGACATCAAGACCTCGATCCTCAAGGGCCGTCAGGGCGCGATGCCGGCTCAAGGCCCGGCCATCGGCGAAGACGGTGTACGCAACGTCGCCGCCTACGTGCTCACCGAACTGGCCGGTCGTGAACTGCCGGAAGGCGTAGAAGCGGATATCGAAGCGGGCCAGAAGGTTTTCGCCGGCACCTGCTTCGCCTGCCACGGTGCAGACGGCAAGGGCATGGCCGCCATGGGTGCGCCGAACCTGACTAACCCGGCTGCGTTCATCTACGGCAGCAGCTACGCGCAGCTGCAGCAGACCATTCGTTACGGTCGTCACGGCAACATGCCAGCCCAAGAAGAGTTCCTCGGCAACGACAAGGTGCACTTGCTGGCAGCCTACGTGTACAGCCTGTCGCATCAGACTCAAGAGCAGTAAGCGCACAACGACACTTTTGACAAGGGTCAATGAACGCCCGGGTCGCGACTGCTGGTCGCACCCGGGCGTTGTCTTTCAGGCGTACCATATAGCGACCGTGAATTGACCCTGACCGGCACGCATCGGCCCGGGCTGCCACCCACCGCTTTGGTATGCATTGATGAGCGAACAGATACCCGTCCAGGACGTCACCCCTCCTTCCTCTGCCAAGAATGCCGGCGTCGATCTCTACGCCAGCCGCGAGAAGATCTACACCCGCGCGTTCACTGGCCTGTATCGTAATCTGCGACTCGCTGGCGGCGCCCTGCTCTTCCTGCTGTTCTTCGGCACCGTCTGGCTGAACTGGGAAGGCCGCCAGGCGGTGTGGTGGAATCTGCCGGAGCGCAAGTTCCACATCTTCGGCGCCACCTACTGGCCGCAGGACTTCATGCTGCTGTCCTGGCTGCTGATCATCTGCGCCTTCGGCCTGTTCTTCATTACCGTGTTCGCCGGGCGTGTCTGGTGCGGCTACACCTGCCCGCAAAGCGTATTCACCTGGGTCTTCATGTGGGCGGAGAAGGTCACCGAGGGTGACCGCAACCAGCGCATGAAGCTGGACAAGCAGCCCATGAGCGGCGCGAAACTCGGGCGCAAGGCGGCCAAGCACGGTATCTGGGTTGGCGTCTCGCTGCTCACAGCGATCACCTTCGTCGGCTATTTCACGCCCATACGCGAGCTGGTAATCGAGATCTTCACCGGCCAGGCCAGTGGCTGGGCCTATTTCTGGATCGGCTTCTTCACCCTCGCCACCTACGGCAACGCCGGCTACCTGCGCGAGCAGGTATGCATCTACATGTGCCCCTATGCGCGCTTCCAGAGCGTGATGTTCGACCAGGACACCCTGATCGTCTCCTACGACCCACGTCGTGGCGAGTTGCGTGGTCCGCGCAAGAAGGACGCCGACTACAAGGCACAGGGCCTGGGTGACTGCATCGACTGCAAAATGTGCGTGCAGGTCTGCCCGACCGGCATCGATATCCGCGACGGCCTGCAGATCGAGTGCATCGGCTGCGCCGCCTGCATCGACGCCTGTGACGACATCATGGACAAGATGAACTATCCCAAGGGGCTGATCAGCTACACCACTGAACATAACCTGTCCGGCCAGAAGACCCGTCTGCTGCGCCCGCGCCTGATCGGGTACGCTGTCGCGCTGGTCGCCATGATCGGCCTGTTCGCCTGGGCTGTGGCCACTCGTCCGCTGGTGGAACTGGACGTGCTCAAGGATCGCGTACTGTTCCGCGAGAACGAGCGCGGCTACATCGAGAACGTCTACACCCTGAAGATCATGAACAAGGCGCAGCGCGACATGACCTACGTGATCACCGTCGACGGTCTCGACGGCCTGGTCTACGAAGGCAAGCGCGAAGTACGGGCCCTGGCTGGCGAGGTGTATTCCTTCCCGGTCGAGCTGTCCATCGCGCCGGAAAAGCTACCGTCGAGCACCAACAACATCGTCTTCCACGTACAATCCGCGGATGACCCCAGCATCAAGAACGACGCCGACAGCCGCTTCATCGGCCCAAGCCTCCACTAACAACGGAAAACGCATGACCGAGCAAACCCCATCGCCAGTCAAACCCTGGTACAAGCAGTTCTGGCCCTGGTTCATCCTGTTCCTGCTGGGCTACTCGGTAGTGCAGGGCCTGACCCTGCTGACCATCGCCACGAAGAATCCGCCAGGGCTGATCTCCGACGACTATTACGATGTCGGCAAGGGCATCAACCAGTCGCTGGAGCGCGAAAAATTGGCCGAGCGCCTGCAACTGCATGGCAAGCTGGTGCTGGACAACACCACCGGCGTCGCCACCCTGTCGCTGGAGGGCAACAGCAGACCACAGCAGATCGTGCTCAACCTGATCTCGCCGACCCAGCCGGAACGTGACCGCCGGGTGATCCTGCAACCCACTGCTGACGGTCACTACCGTGGTCAGATGGTCGATCAGGTCAGCGGTCGCCGCTTCGTCGAATTGCTCGGCCAGGAAGGCAGCCAGAACTGGCGCCTGTTCGAGGAAGAAACCATCGCCGATGGCCAGACCATCATGATCGGTGACAATCCCTCCTACTGACCCTGCCGATGCCCGCCCCTACTCCCTGCTATCACTGTGGCCTGCCGGTGCCCGCCGGCAGCCAGTTCCGTGCCGACGTGCTCGGCCAGACCCGCGAAATGTGCTGCCCCGGCTGTCAGGCCGTGGCCGAAGCCATCGTTGCCGGTGGCCTGGAGCATTACTACAGCCATCGCAGCGAGAACGCGGCCAACCCGCAGGCACTGCCCGCCGCCCTGCCGGATGAACTGGCGCTGTATGACCGTAGCGATGTGCAGCAGCCCTTCGTCCAGCACGAGGGCGAACTGAGCGAAACCCAACTGCTGATCGAAGGTATCAGCTGCGCGGCCTGCGGCTGGCTGATCGAGAAGCACCTGCGCGGCGTGCCGGGCGTGGCCGAAGCGCACCTGAACCTGTCCAACCATCGCCTGCAGGTGCGCTGGCAGGACAGCCAGATCGCCCTGAGCAAGCTGCTCGCCGAACTGCGCCGCATCGGTTACGCCGCCCACCCCTGGCGCGCCGACGAGGCGGCCGAGCGCATGGCTGCGGAGAATCGCCGGCGCATGCGCGAGTTGGGTGTGGCCGGGTTGCTGTGGATGCAGGTGATGATGGCGACCATGGCCACCTGGCCGGAATTCAACATCGACCTGTCGCCGGAGCTGGACAAGATCCTGCGCTGGACCAGCCTGTTCCTCACCACACCTATCGTCTTTTACTGTTGCGGCCAGTTCTTCCGCGGTGCCCTGCGCGACCTGCGCACACGCCACCTGACCATGGACGTATCGGTCTCGCTGGCCATCGGCGGCGCCTATGTCGCCGGTATCTGGTCGACCATCACCGGCCAGGGCGAGCTGTATTTCGACGCGGTGGGCATGTTCGCCCTGTTCCTGCTCGCCGGCCGCTATCTGGAGCGGCGTGCGCGCGAACGCACCGCCGCCGCCACCGCGCAACTGGTCAAGCTGCTGCCGGCGTCCTGCCTGCGTCTGGATGCCGACGGTCAGAGCCAGCGCATTCTGCTGCGCGAACTGCAGGTCGGCGAACAGGTGCTGGTGCAGCCCGGTTCGTTGATTCCCGCTGACGGGCGCATCCTTGCCGGCCAGTCCAGCGTCGACGAGTCACTGCTGACGGGTGAATACCTGCCTCAGGCACGCGGCATCGGCGACGGCGTCACTGCCGGCACGCTGAATGTCGAAGGCCCGCTGACCGTCGAGGTGCAGGCGCTGGGCGATGCCACGCGCCTGTCGGCCATCGTCCGCCTGCTGGAACGCGCGCAGAGCGAGAAACCGCGCCTGGCAGAGATCGCCGACCGCGTCTCGCAATGGTTTCTGTTGTTCATCCTCGTGGCTGCTGCCGTGGTCGGCTACGCCTGGTGGGAGATCGACTCCAGCCGCGCTTTCTGGGTCGTGCTCGCCCTGCTCGTGGCCACCTGCCCTTGCGCACTGGCCCTGGCCACCCCAACAGCGCTGACCACCGCCACCGGCACCCTGCATAAACTGGGCATGCTACTGACCCGCGGCCATGTGCTCGAAGGCCTGAACCAGATCGACACCCTGGTGCTGGACAAGACCGGTACGCTGACCGAAGGCCGCCTGACGCTCAAGGCCATCCATCCGCTGCGCGATCTCGACCAGGGCGATTGCCTGGCGCTGGCCGCCGCACTGGAAAACCGTTCGGAACACCCCATCGCCCGTGCGTTCAGCCAAGCACCTCGCGCAGCGCAGTCTGTCGACAGCCATCCCGGGCAAGGCCTGCAGGGCCTGGTCGATGGCCGCCTGCTGCGCATCGGCGAGGCCAGCTTCGTTTGCGCCCTGAGCGGCCAGGCCGTACCAGCGATTGCCAGCGAGCACGGCCAATGGCTGCTGCTGGGCGACGAACAGGGGCCACTGGCCTGGTTCGTCCTCGACGACCGCCTGCGTGAAGACGCGCCGGACCTGATCGCCGCCGCCCGCAGCCGTGGCTGGCATATCCATCTGCTGTCTGGCGACAGCTCGCCGATGGTGGCCGAAGTAGCCCGTCAACTGGGCATCGAAGATGCCCGTGGCGGCCTGACTCCGGATGCCAAACTGGTGGTACTCAAACAGCTGCACAGCGAAGGCCGCCGCGTGCTGATGCTTGGCGATGGCGTCAACGACGTACCGGTGCTGGCGGCTGCCGATATCAGCGTGGCCATGGGCTCGGCCTCCGACCTGGCGAAAACCAGCGCCGACGCCGTGTTGCTGTCGAACCGCCTGAGCAGCCTGGTCGATGGCCTGAAGCTGGCCAAGCGCACGCGCCGTATCATCATCGAGAACCTGGCCTGGGCGACGCTGTACAATGGCCTGGTACTGCCCTTCGCCGCCCTGGGCTGGATCACGCCGATCTGGGCAGCCGTGGGCATGTCGCTCAGCTCGCTGTTGGTGGTGCTCAACGCCCTGCGCCTGAGTCGCACCCCGAACACGTAGGAGCGAGCTCTGCTCGCGAACCGCTTCTTCGCTCGCGATGCTCGCTCCTCCCCAGACGCCTCCATGGAGACCGCATGTCCGCCCTCTACATCCTGATCCCCGTCGCCATCGGCCTGGTCGGTTTCGCCATCTGGCTGTTCTTCTGGGCGGTGGACAGCGGCCAGTACGACGACCTCGACGGGCCGGCACACAGCATTCTGTTCGACGACGAAGACCCATTGCACAAGGCTGGCGTCGAACAGGTCGAAGAGCAGAACAGGCAGGACAAGCCCGATGCCTGAACTGGCGCCACTGCTGGTATCGGCGCTGGTTCTCGGCCTGCTCGGCGGCGGCCATTGCCTGGGCATGTGCGGCGGCCTGATGGGCGCCCTGACCCTGGCGATTCCCCCCGAACAACGCAGCAGACGCCTGCAACTGCTATTGGCCTACAACCTCGGGCGCATCCTCAGCTACGCGCTGGCAGGCTTGCTCCTTGGGCTGGCCGGCTGGGTCGTGGCCGGCAGCCAGGCCGAGGTCATCATGCGCACGCTGGCGGCGCTGCTGCTGATCGCCATGGGTCTTTATCTCGCCGGCTGGTGGAGCGGCCTGACGCGCATCGAAGCACTGGGCCGTGGCCTGTGGCGACACATTCAACCCCTGACACGCCGCTTCATGCCGGTCACAAGCATCCCCAAGGCAGTGGTGCTGGGTAGTCTCTGGGGCTGGCTGCCGTGCGGGCTGGTCTACAGCACCCTGCTGTGGGCCTCCAGCCAGGGCAATGCAGTCAACAGCGCCCTGCTGATGCTGGCGTTCGGCCTGGGCACCTGGCCGGTGCTGCTGGCCACCGGGCTGGCAGCAGAACGCATCACAACCCTGCTACGCAAGCGCGGCGTGCGCATGGCGGGTGGCCTGCTGGTCATCCTGTTCGGCATCTGGACCCTGCCCGGCCCACACCAGCACTGGCTGATGGGGCACTGAGGCGTAGCCGGATGTAATCCGGGAGCAAGGTACCCAGCATCCCCGGATTTCATTGGGCTACGCCGCGACAACACCTCCAGTGCTCAACGTGCCCTTGATTCAGGTCAAGGCTGCCACCTACGTGCATCCCTAGACTGGCCACACAGCCTGTCCAGGATTATTCCCCATGCTCAAAGCCATCCAGTGGGACGCCGACCTGATCCGCCGCTACGATCTCGCCGGCCCGCGCTACACCTCCTACCCGACTGCCGTGCAGTTTCACGACGATATCGGCCCGTTCGACCTGCTGCACGCTCTGCGCGACAGCCGCAAGGCCGGACGCCCGTTGTCGCTGTACGTGCACGTGCCGTTCTGCGCGCACATCTGCTACTACTGCGCCTGCAATAAAGTCATCACCAAGGATCGTGGCCGCGCCTTGCCTTATCTGGAAAAGCTCGAGCGGGAAATCGAGATCATCAGCCGCTACATCGATCGCAACCAGCCAATCGAGCAACTGCATTTCGGTGGCGGCACGCCAACCTTCCTCAGCCATGACGAGCTGCGCCGCCTGATGCAGCACCTGCGCCAGCACTTCAACCTGCTGGATGACGATTCCGGCGATTACAGCATCGAGATCGACCCGCGCGAGGCGGACTGGTCGACCATGGGCCTGCTGCGTGAACTGGGCTTCAATCGTGTCAGCCTCGGCGTGCAGGATCTCGACCCCGAGGTGCAGCGCGCGGTCAACCGCCTGCAGACCCTGGAAGAGACCCGCGCCATTGTCGAGGCGGCCCGCACCCTGCAGTTCCGCTCGGTGAACATTGACCTGATCTACGGCCTGCCCAAACAGACCCCGGAGCGCTTCGCGCGCACCGTGGCCGAGGTCATCGCCCTGCAACCGGATCGCCTGTCACTGTTCAACTATGCGCACCTGCCGGAACGCTTCATGCCGCAACGGCGCATCAACAACGATGACCTTCCCAGTCCGGGCGACAAACTGGCCATGCTGCAGGCCAGCATCGAGCAGCTGACGCGCGCTGGGTATCGCTACATCGGCATGGACCACTTCGCCCTGCCCGATGACGAACTGGCCATCGCCCAGGAAGAAGGCACGCTGCAACGCAACTTCCAGGGCTACACCACCCACGGCCACTGCGACCTGATCGGCCTGGGCGTATCCGCCATCAGCCAGATCGGCGATCTGTACAGCCAGAACGACAGCGATATCACCAGTTATCAGCAGACCCTGGGCAACGGCCAACTGGCAACTCGTCGAGGCCTGCATTGCAATGCCGACGACCGCCTGCGTCGCGCCGTGATTCAGCAACTGATCTGCCATTTCCAACTGCGCTTCGCCGACATCGAGCAAACGCATGGCGTGGTGTTCCGTGATTATTTCTGCGCCCTATGGCCCGAACTGGAGCAACTCGCGGCTGACGGCCTGATCAGTCTCGACGCTCAGGGTATTGAAGTGCGCCCGGCCGGACGCCTGCTAGTGCGCTCGCTATGCATGCTCTTCGACCGCTATCTCAACGATCAGGTACGCCAGCGTTTTTCTCGGGTGATCTGAACACGAGCAGCCTGCGCCAGTGACGGAACGCCGTCACTGGCTGGCATATCACCCCATCGCCAGCGTGGCGGCGCTCTGCATCTGCTCATTCGACAGGCCGTTCTCACGCATGAGCTTGATCAGGTTGGCATTGGCCGCAGTCAATGCGCTGTTGAGCGACGCCAGCTCGGTCTGCAGCCCTTCCAACTGCTGACGCTTGCCCTCGGCGTCAAGCCTCTGGTCGCTCATGACGGCCTCGATCTGCGCCTGCTTCTCGACGATCTGCGCACGCAACTCGCGGATCATCTTGAGCAGATCCCTGATCGCCTGAGGCAGGTCGCTATCGTCGATATCTTGATGCTTCTCAGACCTGGTCGACATGCCCTTGCCCAGCTCGGACAGGCTCACGCGCAATCCTTCGCGACTCTCCTGCGCAGTTCGTTCAGCCGTGCTGAACTGTCGTTGAACACCCTGAGCCAGATTGTTCAGTGAACCCAGCGAAGCGATGCGCATTACCCTGCTCCCTGCCTTGATCTATCATGTCAGGGTCACATCGGCAGACCGGGATCAAACTTGGGCAAGCAGTCAGGCTTGCATAGCTGGTCGCAAACCCGCCCCTGCTGTACCCTAAGCGCCATTGCGTATCTATAAGGAGGTTGAACGATGTCCGAGAGCATCAAGCTGCACAAGCAGCATCAAGCCCATTGCAAGGATTGCAGCCTGGCCAGCTTGTGCCTGCCGCTCTCGCTGAACATGGAAGACATGGACGCCCTCGACGACATCGTCAAGCGTGGTCGGCCGCTGAAAAAAGGCGAATTCCTGTTCCGTCAGGGTGACTCCTTCGGCTCCGTATTCGCCGTACGCTCCGGTGCGCTGAAGACCTTCAGCCTGAGCGATGGCGGTGAGGAGCAGATAACCGGCTTCCACCTGCCCAGCGAGCTGGTCGGCCTGTCCGGGGTCGACGGCGAGCGCTACCCGGTATCGGCACAGGCGCTGGAAACCACCTCGGCCTGCGAGATTCCCTTCGAGCGCCTCGATGACCTGGCCCTGCAATTGCCACAGCTGCGCCGCCAACTGATGCGTATCATGAGCCGCGAGATCCGCGACGATCAGCAGATGATGCTGTTGCTGTCGAAGAAGACCGCGGACGAACGCATCGCCACCTTCCTGGTCAACCTCTCCGCCCGCTTCCGCGCCCGTGGTTTCTCGGCCAACCAGTTCCGCCTGGCCATGTCGCGTAACGAAATTGGTAACTATTTGGGCCTTGCGGTGGAGACGGTGTCTCGCGTATTTACCCGCTTCCAACAGAACAAGCTGCTCGAAGCCGAAGGCAAGGAAGTGCACATTCTCGACCCGATCGAACTGTGTGCTCTGGCCGGCGGCAATCTCGACGTTTGAGTTCGCACGAGTTCGCGGGCTCAACGCATTAGGACCCCACGATGATCTTTGACGAATTCAGCATCAAGACCCTGATCCGCCCGGTAGCGGACTTCCCAAAACCGGGCGTGGTGTTTCGCGACATCACCCCGCTGTTCCAGTCGCCGCGCGCCCTGCGCATGGTCGCCGACAGTTTCATCCAGCGCTATGTGGAGGCTGAATTCAGCCATATCGGCGCCATGGATGCGCGTGGCTTCCTGATCGGCTCGATCATCGCCTATGAACTGAACAAGCCGCTGGTGCTGTTTCGCAAGCAGGGCAAACTGCCGGCTGACGTGCTCAGCGAGGGCTACCAGACCGAATATGGCGAAGCCTTCCTCGAAGTGCACAGCGACAGTCTCTGCGAAGGCGATTCGGTACTGATCTTCGATGACCTGATCGCTACCGGCGGCACCCTGATCGCCGCAGCCAACCTGGTGCGACGCATGCGCGCCGCGGTCTTCGAGGCCGCCGCGATCATCGACCTGCCGGAACTGGGCGGCTCGCAGAAACTGCAGGACGCAGGCATTCCCACCTTCACCCTGACTGCCTTCGCCCTCGACGATCGCTAAGCCGTCACGCCCGCCGACCGGCCACTGCGACGCGGGCCCTGCCAGGCCTCACTACAGCCATAGCCAGACTCCCATGCACGAACTCGAACTGAACCCATCCAGCAACTGGCGTCAGCGCCTGGGCGCTGTCATGGACGGCGCCACCATGCAGCGCCTGGTAACCCTGCTGATCATCATCAATGCGGTCATTCTCGGCCTGCAGACCTCGCCATCGATCATGGCTGACTGGGGCAAGCCGCTGCTGATCCTCGACAGTCTGATCCTCGCCTGCTTCGTCATCGAACTGGCCCTGCGCTTCACCGCGCGCGGCATCGGTCTGCTGCGCGATCCCTGGGCGGTGTTCGACTGCCTGGTGGTGGGCATCGCCCTGGTGCCGGCCAGCGGTCCCTTCGCGGTACTGCGCGCCTTGCGCGTGCTGCGGGTACTGCGCCTGGTATCGATCAATCCGAGCATGCGCAAGGTGGTGCAGGCGCTACTCGCCTCACTGCCAGGCATGGGCAGCATCGTCATGCTGATGGGGCTGATCTTCTATGTCGCGGCGGTAATGGCCACGCAGCTGTTCGGTGAAAGCTTCCCCGAGTGGTTCGGTAACATCGGCGCCAGCCTGTACACCCTGTTTCAGGTAATGACTCTGGAAAGCTGGTCGATGGGCATCGTGCGCCCGGTGATGGAACAGCATCCGCTGGCCTGGCTATTCTTCGTGCCCTACATCCTCGTCGCGACATTCATGATGCTCAACCTGTTCATCGCCGTTATCGTCAACGCGATGCAGAGCACCCACGAGCCCAATGCCGAGGAGCAGGCCGCAGCAACTCGCGAACAGGCAATTCTCGACGAGCTGCGCGCACTGCGCAGCGAGGTGGCCGAGCTGCGCCGTAACACGCCGTAAACCCCGCCGTCAGCGCTATCCGCCGCGTTTAGCGCGGCGGGTTGCGTACCCTCTTTCCTGAAATCTACCCATCAGACCCGCCTTAAGTTGGCGGCGCTCAGCGCCCGTA
>NZ_JAOCLK010000026.1:0-68708 GCF_029845265.1 Ectopseudomonas oleovorans | reverse complement strand
ATTCATATGGAGATGTACAACATGAAAACACGTAAATCACTGCTCGCTCTGCTTACTACCGCTGCACTGTCCGCTGCTGGCGCCGCCCACGCCGGCCCGCCAGTCACGATTACCTTCAAGCATGCCGGGGCCACCGGTACGCCTGCCGCTGTCTATACGATTATCACGGCCAATGAGACGAGCACTTATGCCAATGCCTCACCGAAACCGGATAGCAGTGTGTCAGCGGGAGGCAGTGACAGCTATCAAGTCCAGAGTTTGATTTCTCCCGATGCGAACTTCGCTAACGTCCGCTACAAGATTGGCAGCAAGGAGTGCGTCTTTACTACTACCTACGTCAACATGCTGGGCAGTGGTGGTGTCAAGATTCCTACGTGGAACAAGACGGCCACTCCCAGCGGGGGGGGCAATTTGTACGGCGAATATTACCTCCACCAATATCGCGACCCATGCATGGTCGGTTGAATTCACGATGAGATAAACAGCAAAGCCGCGCGCGTTCCCGGTAATGTTCCGCATCACTGGGAACGTTTGCAGCGGCATCGAGAGCTTTGACAAAACAGGGAAAAGTCATGCCAAACTCCTCCGCCACACCGGACACCTACAATGGCCAGCATTTCGGCAATACTGCCAGGGCTATCGTTGCCGACAGCGTATAGTTACTGACGAGAGACCCGGGCGCCTTTTTTGTTCTATTTGACCTGGCGGCGTCCAACGATACCATGGGTGCATAAGTATTCCTTGCGCTTTGTTTGCAGAGCATGCGGAGGCTAAAGCTTTCCGCTATGCAGCCGTTAATGCTGTGAACTATAAGTTTGTATGAAGCCAAGCCGCAGCTGAGGCGATGGAGAAACAGTCATGGCCGGTATTACTACCTACACATCCCTATCCGGTAGCCGCTTGGCTGGCAGCGCTACTACTGCTACGGGCCAAACCCAGGACGTTTCCACTGCCGGCAAGACCAGTGCCACGATCCCAGCAGGAGGCACCGGCCCCACCATCACCGTTTCCAACCTGGCCCGCCAGTTGGGCGAAGCAGCGGTACGCGCTGAAACCCGCGATGCCAGCCTCAGTCGCAAGGAACTGGGCCAAAAGGCCACGGCACAGCTTGATCAGATAATTGGTGACCAGTACTACATAAACAAAGCTAAACACGACGCTGAGGTACCCAATACGGACGATCCCGAACTGCTGGCTCGCGCCAAGCAAGCTACCAGCTTCGTCAACGGTCAGGGTAAGAACCCCTTTGCCGGCTTATCACCGGATCAATTGACCTTAGTCATTTATGACGACAGCGGTACCTTCACGGTTAACGAGCGGCAGGCCGCATGGCAGGAGTCTTATGACCAACGACAAGCATGGAAGCAGCAAGTCATCGCCAAAGCCAATGATGAGTACAACCGCACCGGCAAGATGTCCAATTTCTTCAAAGAAGTGCTTGCCTACTACAACGAGCTGCCCGCCATCGAGCAGGCGCAGTACCCAGAAAGCTATGCTTCCCGTCTACAAGAGCTGATCGACCTCGACTTCAACTACATGACTCATCAGGTCGGGGGCAAGGGCAGCGCGGCTAGCCTGATCGAACAGCTGCTGGGCGAAGGTCCCTATAGGGACAAGGATTTTGCCGCCAAGGCGGCGGATACGGACTGAGCAGAAGGGCTCGCCATGATCGGCATCACCACCTACACCTCTCTAATCAGTCGCCTGACAGGCAATGCCACTGGTGCTGCGGGCCAAACCCAGGATGTTTCCGCCGACGGCAAGACCAGTACCACGCCCCCCGCAGGCAGCACCAGCACGGTCTCCAACCTGGCTCGCCAATTGGGTGAGGCGGCTGCGCATGCTGAGGCTCGTGATGCCAGCCTCAGCCGTAAGGAGCTGGGCCAGAAGGCTACGGCACAGCTTGATCAGATCACTGGCTACGATTACTACCTGAATCAGGAGCGGCACGATGCTGAGGTGCCCAATACCGACGACCCTGAGCTGCTGGCCCGTGCCAAACAAGCTACCAGCTTCGTCAACGGTTCAGGTAGCAATCCCTTCAAGGGGATGTCCCGCGATCAATTGGCACTGATTGCCTATGATGACAGCGGCAGCTTCACTGTTAACGAGCGGCGGGCCGCATGGTCAGAGGCATACAGCCAAGAGGAAGCATGGCGTCAGAAGGTTGTAGCCCAGGCGATGGACGAGTACAACCGAACCGGCAAGATGACCAATTTCTTCAAAGAAGTGCTTGCCTACTACAATGAGCTGCCCGCCATCGAGCAGGCGCAGTACCCGGACGACTATGCTTCTCGTCTGCAAGAGCTGATCGACCTCGACTTCAACTACATGACTCATCGGGCCGAGGGCAAGGGCAGTAGTCCTGCCAATCTGATCGACCAGTTGTTCGCGTCAGCGCCTCACGCTGGCAAAGAGGAGGTTAGCGCCTCTTCATCCACGGCATCGCAATCCATCTCCGCTGCGCAGTCCGCCAGCGCGGCCAACACCACGGCATCGACAGCCGGCCCCGCCAGTAATGGCTACGATCTCATGGTTTCCCGCCTGTTCGGCGGGAAAGAGCCTGCGGTAGCCAACGGCGCCCAAGGCATGAGTGCCAACAACATCGGTCGCAGCGCTTACGACTTCCTCACCTACGAAGATCGTGCCTTGCTGTCGGACATGTACGCTTATGCGCAGGACGAAGGCGCCGATCTGACCTATGTGGATCGCCTGGCCGAAGAGCTTGGCGACTACCGTCAGCACGACAATGGGCGGTTGCGCTCGAACTTCAATAACGGTCACAACTACGACGCCCAAGGGCACCAACTCACGGTCAGCTTCAACGATAAGGACACTGCCACCGCTTCAAGCATCCTGAATGGATCGGCGATCGGCAGTACTCGTATTGATCAGGGCTTCTTGCGCCATATCCTCGATCCAGGCTATGGCGCGTTGAGCAATACCAGCGACCTGGGTTTCCTCGAACAGATGGTGACGAAGTTTTCCGCCGAAGGCGCGACACACTCTTCGCTCGGTAGCCAATACGCTACCTATACCCCGGTCATCAGCATCAAGGACAACATCGTCCTGAGCGCCTCCGAGGACGTGAAGCTCAAGCCCTTCGAGCCGGACATTACCAATGTCAACGGCGTCTGGGCCGTAACCGAAAAAGGTGCGGCGGCGGGTATCACACTGGACGACGTGATCGGCAAGTCTGGGCGCATGGCTACTGCTTCAACTGGCCAGGAGCAGAATCGCTACATTCTGGATGCCTTCTTCGGTAAAGATGAGCAGAACACATCCCGTCCCAGCTGGCTGACCGACCTGTTTGAGCAGCTGCAACAGCGATAGGCTGAGCTATCTTCTCGCCCGCATCGGTCATCGTCGTATCGGCTTTATCGAAAGGCGATAGTTCAGCCTGCCGCGCCGCCAGCCGTGTACTCAGGATCAAGCGGCGATTCGCTGCGCCAGCCGCTTCTGCAGTTTCTCCAGCCCCGTCTGCCCCGCCGGGGTGCCGTTGAACTGCGCCACCTTCGTTAATTCGCGCAATGCATCATTGTCCACGTCGAGCAAGTTGCAGACTACCAAGCGCTTGTGGGTCAAAGTGTATGGCAGAAGGGTTGCGGAAACAGATCAGCACATCGCCACTCTCGTCGAGTGTGGGGCGGCATAAAAACCGGCAACACGCCAATTCCCTTTGTTTGCTGATGCGGCTTCGCAGAATGGCGATGGTCTCGGCTCGACCTTGCCGAGAGCCGCACCATGCACGCCGCCCTTCCCTACCGCAGTTTCCTGCTGCTGGCCGTCCTGACGGCTGGCTGCGCGACGCCGCCCTCTCCCACTTCCGTTCAGGAAGAAGTGGCGGTTCCAGCATCGGAATACGTCCCGGTCGTCCTACATCGATGGACAACCCGTCAGCGCTTCACCGCTGAACCCGTTGGCTTTCGCCGGTTTTGCCCACTTCACCGCGATGCAGGTCAGACACTCCAGAATCAAGGGGCTGGATCTTCACCTGCAGCGTCTGCGCGATGCCTCTCTGAAACTCTTCAACCGTGCGCCTGCTGAAGCGTTGCTACGGTCATACATTCGCACCGCGGTCGAAGAAGGCACGAGCGACCAGTCACTGACCGTCACCGTCTTTTCACCTCACGGCGAGTTCACGGCCGCCAGCATGGAGGTTGAGCCTGCCGTGTTCGTACGCACAGCCGCACCGTCCGATGGGCCGCAAGGCCCGTTGTGCTTGAGTGTCATCGAGCATGAGAGGCCGCTGGCGGCAATCAAGCATGTCGGTGAAATCGGCAAGACCTATTACTTGCACCAGGCCATACGTGAGGGTTTCGATGATGCGGCCTTCGTCAATCAACGTGGGCACCTGAGTGAGGCCACGATCTGGAACCTGGCGTTCTGGGATGGTGAGACGGTGATCTGGCCTGAGGCCGAGATGCTCAAAGGCACCATGATGGGCATGGTTCAGCGTCAACTTGCCCGCCTCGGCATGCCCCAGCGTTGTGAAGTCATCACGCTCGAGCGGGTGAAAGAGCTCTCTGGGGCGGCCGTGATGAACTCATGGACACCGGGGATTCCGGTCACTGCCATCGCCGCTCATATGCTCGCTGAGGCAAGGCCGTTCATCGAGCTGCTGCACAAGGCCCATGAGGCTGAGCCGGCCGACTTTCCCTGAGATTGGCGCAAGGCGGTCAGTGGAGGGCAATCCAAGCGGTGCGCAGGGTGGATGACACTTTCTTCATCCACCGTTGGATACGGCGTCCGGGTTACTCGCTGAGTCGTGCAATCACATCGTCTGATGACATGACCTCAGCATATTCGGCGCCCAGTATGGCCAACGTCAGCTCGTGCACGGTCGAGGCTTCCCAGCGGGTTCCACCTGGCCCTGTTACAGGTACGGCGGTTGTGGCATCTGACGGGAGGATGATGCTGTACCCGAGCGCTTTGCCTGCGCGGACGGTGGCATCCATGCTGTTATGGATCACAACGCCCGTCAGCACGATGCGATTTGCGTTCATTCCCTTCAGCGTGGCATCCAAGTGGGTGCCTATGAACGCGCAGTTTTCATTCTTGATGATGACGGCTTCGCCCTCTATCGGCGCGACTTCCTGTTTGATGCCATTCCAGGGGCCGTGAACGTAATAGCTCGACGTGGGTGTCTTTTCATCGTGTTTTACGTGAAGGACGGGCCAGCCATTCGAGCGCCAGAATTGCAGGAGGCGTTGGATGACGGACAGGTAACCGGGGTGACTTTTGTCATTCCAGACGGGCTGGGCGTGTCCGGCATTTGGTGTCGTCTCCTTACGATGAAGCCTCAGTGTGCTGCAGTGTTTTTCTATCAACAACCATGGCAGCTCGATAGCTCCAACGTTTCGGCAGGCGTAGGGTGGATGACGCTTTTTCCATCCACCATTGCGGTGGTAGCCGGCTCACTTCCCTTCGGCGTGAACCCGCCGCTTCTACGTTGTTGCCGATACCGGTTCCGCTCTTACAGCGGCTCACTTTTGGCAGACGCCCCAAAAGTAAGCAAAAGGTCTGTGCCCCTGCCATCCGGCCCGACTTCGTCGGGTTCCCTCGCTCCATCGTCGTTCCAGGGGCACGCCGCGAAGGGCCATCCCTGGCCCATCGCGGCTCTCGCGGCATCCATGCCGCTCAACCCCTTACACAACGATTCCACTCGGCCTCCTGACGGGGCGTTTGGCGTCGTCTGTGAGATCGGCGATCCAGCACCAAACAGAGCGAGAGCATTGCGGCTTGGCCGCAATGCTCTCGCTTTAAGCTCTGCTTTTGCTTTTTTGCTCTGCCTTCCACAACACGTTCAAACACCGCGGTCCCCGAATCCCGTCAGGAGGCCGAGTGGAGGTGCTGTGGAGAGGGGCGTTTGGCATGGATGCCAAACGAGGAGTGATGGGCCAGGGATGGCCCTTCGCGACGACCCTCGGAACAGCGCCGGAGCGAGGGGAGTTGAGCGCAGCGAAACCCGGATGCCGGGCGCGCTTTCTCTTTGGTTACTTTCTGCGCGAGTAAAGAGAAACGGAGCGAAGCGGAGTAACAGCCGCAGGCTGGCCCGAAGGGCGAGCGAAGCGAGTCAAGTGACTCGCCGTAAGGGCGAAAAGGTGCATGAGTGACGCCGGTAAATCGTGGTCCCCGATTACCTTGTATATTGGGCTTAAAGGTATTTCTGGATCTGAAAAATTAGATCGTCAAATTCTGTTGATATTTCGCCTATATATTTCTCTATCGCAAAGCTGCGAATAACCTCCTCTTCTGTCTCTGCTTCTTGGGCTACGTGCTTGGCGATTTTATGGTGATCGCTGATATCGTCACGTTCAAGTATCCAGTTTATATCAATACCGTACTTTTCTTTTATTGCAGAGCTGACAACTGGGTGAGTGAATACCTCTACTTCCGGAGGGCGGCTTCCGGGGAATGATAGAAGGTGGTTTTTTATGTCTTGGCCTACATCGGCATCTCGGACGGCAATAGATTTTTTTCCTGTCTTGTTTAGGACATGGACAGCTTCTCTAACTGCATCTTTATCTCCTATGTCATGTATGGCAATAGCTTTTAGAATGTCTTTTCTTTTTGTTCGTATGGCTTCTGTTAGAAGTATCTTTGCAAAAATATCTTCGACGCAAATGTCCAAGTTTCTGACGTGGCCTGACGAGAGGATGGCTCGGATATGGCAGGCCGATATTTTATTTCTGACTTCTACTCCATTCGCGTCTCTAGTTATCAACTTTCTTGCGTCTGGAGGTAAAGCGTTGAGTATTACGCTAGAGTGTGTGGATAAGATTATTTGATGGTGGCGTCTTTGGCATACATCAATGAGGTACTTTGTAAATTCATGCTGGGCACTCTCGTGTAGAGATGTTTCTGGTTCTTCTAAAATGAAAAGACTCTGTTCTGGTGAGTTTTCCAATTTATCAACTGTGTAAAGAATCCGGCCTTCGCCAAAGCCCATGTTATTTTCAGAGTATGAGTAGCCTAGACGTGAAGCTATTCCAATTTCAGAGGTTTTATCTTTGTGTGAAACACCTTGGAAGGTTACGTCGTCGTATTTGTGGCCTATTATTCTGGCCATTTTCTTTATGACTTCTTTGTCTATTTCTCTTTTTTCTGTGAATTTAAGCTCTCTTCCGCCATATACGCTGAGATCGCGTCTTTCTACCTTGGGTATGTAAACTGTAAACCCCACGTAGTAACAGTGGCGTTCCGGTTGTCGCTTGTAGCCTGACCATGCTGAGTTTACTCGAGAGATAGTTACTTCTTGTGTCTTTTTATGGTCATCTGTTTCGTAGTGGAATACGACTTTGGCATCGTCAGATATCGGCTTTGGGTCGGCAGGTGAGATTGGGAAAAAGTCTTTTATGTAATGGCGTTTATATTCTGTGGCAGTGCTGGGTTTTCTATATCCGCAAATTGCTAGTTGTCCTAACGTGCTCTTTCCTGCACCATTTAATCCAGAGATGGCCGTTATGGGGAAGTCTAGCGTCAGTTCTACCTTATTGATACCTCGAAACCCATCTATGTAAACCTTTCGAATGCATGGGCCAAAGTTGTTGTAGCGGTTTTTTTCAGAATATTTGCTTGAAAGTTTATTTGTTAGGTCAGCCATTTTATTCTCAATAAAAAGCCCCGCATTAGGCGGGGCTTCTCTTAAGTTTCAACCCCAACATCCTTGGCAGGTGTAGGTTGAATCTATCGTGATTTCAATGGGCCATCAATCCCAGCTCAACGCCCCACCAGTCTGATACTCGATCACGCGGGTCTCGAAGAAGTTCTTCTCCTTCTTCAGGTCCATGATCTCGCTCATCCACGGGAAGGGGTTGGTAGTACCTGGGTACTCTTCCTTCAGGCCGATCTGGGTCAGGCGGCGGTTGGCGATGAATTTGAGGTAGTCCTCCATCATCGCGGCGTTCATGCCCAGTACGCCGCGCGGCATGGTGTCACGTGCGTATTCGATCTCCAGCTGGGTGCCCTGCAGGATCATCTGGGTCGCTTCGTCCTTCATCTGGGCATCCCACAGGTGTGGGTTCTCGATCTTGATCTGGTTGATCACGTCGATGCCGAAGTTCAGGTGCATGGACTCGTCACGCAGGATGTACTGGAACTGCTCGGCGGTGCCGGTCATCTTGTTGCGGCGGCCCATGGAGAGGATCTGGGTGAAGCCGCAATAGAAGAAGATGCCTTCCAGTACGCAGTAGTAGGCGATCAGGTTACGCAGGAACTGGCGGTCGGTTTCCGGGGTGCCGGTCTGGAACTGCGGGTCGGAGATCGAGCGGGTGTACTTCAGGCCCCAGGAGGCCTTCTTCGCGACGCTCGGGATCTCGTGGTACATGTTGAAGATCTCGCCTTCATCCATGCCCAGCGATTCGATGCAGTACTGGTAGGCGTGGGTGTGGATCGCTTCCTCGAAGGCCTGGCGCAGGATGTACTGGCGGCACTCGGGGTTGGTGATCAGGCGGTACACGGCCAGGACCAGGTTATTGGCCACCAGGCTGTCGGCGGTGGAGAAGAAGCCGAGGTTGCGCATGACGATGCGGCGCTCGTCTTCGCTGAGACCGTCTGTGGATTTCCACAGCGCGATGTCGGCGTTCATGTTCACTTCCTGCGGCATCCAGTGGTTGGCGCAACCATCCAGATACTTCTGCCAGGCCCAGTCGTACTTGAAGGGTACGAGTTGGTTGAGGTCGGCGCGGGCGTTGATCATCTGCTTGTCGCCGACCTGTACGCGCGCGGAGGCGCCTTCGAGGTCGTCCAGGCCTTCCTGGATGTCGAGGTCGTTCAGGGCTTTCTTGGCGCGGGCCACGGCGTCGGAGTCGTTGGCGTCGACGGCGCGGGCCTGCTCGACCGAGCCGGCAGCTTCGCTGTCGAGCTTGTCGAAATTGGTGCCGGCGCTCTGTGCGTTGGCGTTGCTTGCGACGGCTGCTTCTGCGCCGTCTTCCTTGTCGAATTCATCCCAGCTCAGCATGGCTTGGCTCCTGCGTGAGGGCCGGTGAATAAACCGGCCTGTATGGATATACAGATAATTTGAATTATGTTCCGTTGCGTGATGCGCGCAAGGGTAAAACGGGTACCACTGGTCAGCAGGCGGTGGATTGCTGGCTGACCGTTGCCCCTCGACCCGGGGGAGGGGCGGGAATTTTGGGGGGAGGGTTGGCGGTTCTGCTCGGGCTTTGGGTCGCGGCTAAAGCCCCTCCCACATATACAAGCCGAACCGCTTGCCCTCTCCCTAACCCTCTCCCGCAAGCGGGAGAGGGGATCGATCGGTGTGTTGCTCTAGCTTTTCATCCAACCTTCGAGCGTGTAGCTGAGCGAGTGAGCGCTAGGCGCCTGGTAGGTCGGAGCCCCTGAGCGTACTTCAGTACGTGATGGGGGCCGGCCTACCTGGCAACGACGCGGGCGCCGCTCAGATCCACGCGAAAGCCTTCACTGACAGGCTTCGCAGTCTGGTTCGTCGATGGCACAGGCCTTTGGTACTGGCGCCGGGGCCGGGGCGGCCTGCTGGGCAGGCGCCTGGGCCTTGGCCGAGAAACCTTCGTCACCACCAGCGGAAACTGCGTTGAGCTTGCCGGTGTTGATGGTGGACTTCTCGGTGCTGGTGGCGGCCAGGGCACGGAGGTAGTAGGTGGTTTTCAGGCCACGGTACCAGGCCATGCGGTAGGTCACGTCGAGCTTCTTGCCCGAGGCGCCGGCGATGTACAGGTTCAGCGACTGAGCCTGGTCGATCCACTTCTGGCGACGGCTGGCGGCGTCGACGATCCACTTGGTTTCCACTTCGAAGGCGGTGGCGTACAGGTCTTTCAGATCCTGCGGGATGCGCTCGATCTGCTGCACGGAACCGTCGTAGTACTTCAGGTCGTTGACCATGACCGGGTCCCACAGGCCGCGATTTTTCAGGTCGCGCACCAGGTAGGGGTTGATCACGGTGAATTCGCCGGAGAGGTTCGATTTCACGTAGAGGTTCTGGTAGGTCGGCTCGATGGACTGCGACACGCCAATGATGTTGGAGATGGTCGCGGTCGGCGCGATGGCCATGATGTTCGAGTTACGAATGCCTTTCTTCACGCGCTCGCGGATCGGCGCCCAGTCCAGCGACTCGGACAGGTCGACGTCGATGTACTTCTGGCCACGGGCTTCGATCAGGATCTGCTGCGAGTCCAGCGGCAGGATGCCCTTGCTCCACAGCGAGCCTTCGAAGGTGCTGTAGCTGCCGCGCTCTTCGGCCAGGTCACAGGAGGCCTGGATGGCGTAGTAGCTGATGGCTTCCATCGACTTGTCGGCGAACTCGACGGCAGCGTCGGAGCCGTAGGCGATGTGCTGCAGGTACAGGGCGTCCTGGAAGCCCATCAGGCCGAGGCCGACCGGACGGTGCTTGAGGTTGGAGTTCTTCGCCTGCGGCACGCTGTAGTAGTTGATGTCGATGACGTTATCGAGCATGCGCACCGCGGTCTTCACGGTGCGGCTGAGTTTCTCGGTGTCCAGCTTGCCGTCATTGATGTGGTTGACCAGGTTGACCGAACCCAGGTTGCAGACGGCGATCTCGTCCTTGTTGGTGTTCAGGGTGATCTCGGTGCACAGGTTGGAGCTGTGTACCACGCCCACGTGCTGCTGCGGGCTGCGCAGGTTGCACGGGTCCTTGAAGGTCAGCCATGGGTGGCCGGTCTCGAACAGCATCGAGAGCATCTTGCGCCACAGGTCTTTGGCCTGGATGGTCTTGTACAGCTTGATCTTGCCGTACTCGATCAGGGCTTCGTAGTACTCGTAGCGCTCTTCAAAGGCCTTGCCGGTGAGGTCGTGCAGGTCCGGTACTTCGGACGGGCTGAACAGGGTCCACTTGCCGTCTTCGAAGACGCGCTTCATGAACAGATCCGGAATCCAGTTGGCGGTATTCATGTCGTGGGTACGACGACGGTCGTCACCGGTGTTCTTGCGCAGCTCGAGGAATTCCTCGATGTCCATGTGCCAGGTTTCCAGGTAGGCGCAGACCGCGCCCTTGCGCTTGCCGCCCTGGTTGACCGCCACGGCGGTGTCGTTGACCACTTTGAGGAAGGGCACGACGCCCTGGGATTTGCCGTTGGTGCCCTTGATGTAGGAGCCCAGCGCGCGCACCGGCGTCCAGTCGTTACCCAGACCGCCGGCGAATTTCGACAACATGGCGTTGTCGTGGATGGCGCCATAGATGCCCGACAGGTCGTCCGGCACGGTGGTCAGGTAGCACGACGACAGCTGCGGACGCAGGGTGCCGGCGTTGAACAGGGTCGGGGTCGACGCCATGTAGTCGAACGAGGACAGCAGGTTGTAGAACTCGATGGCGCGGTCTTCGCGGTTCTTCGGCTCTTCGATGGCCAGGCCCATGGCCACGCGCATGAAGAACACCTGCGGCAGTTCGAAACGGATGCCGTCCTTGTGGATGAAGTAACGGTCGTACAGGGTCTGCAGGCCCAGGTAGGTGAACTGCTGGTCGCGCTCGTGGTTCAGCGCCTTGCCCAGTTTCTCCAGGTCGTACTCTTTGAGTTTCGGGTCGAGCAGCTCGAACTCGGCGCCTTTTTCCACGTAGGCCGGCAGGGCCTTGGCGTACAGGTCGGCCATCTCGTGGTGAGTGGCGCTGGCAGTGATGTTGAGGAAGCTCAGGGCCTCGGCGCGGATGTTGTCCATCAGCAGGCGGGCGGTGACGTAGCTGTAGTTCGGCTCACGCTCGACCAGGGTACGGGCGGTCATCACCAGAGCGGTGTTGACGTCCTTCTCGGCCACGCCGTCGTACAGGTTCTTCAGGGTTTCGCGCTCGATCAGCGAACCATCGACTTCGGCCAGGCCTTCACAGGCTTCACGGATGATGGTCTGCAGGCGGCCCATGTCCAGCGGCTGCAGTTCACCGCCAGCGGTGGTGATGCGGATGCTCGGGTGCGGCTGGGCGATGTCGCTGCCGGCATTGGCGCTCTTGCGCTTGTTGGCCTGGGCTTCGCGGTAGATCACGTAGTCGCGGGCGACTTTCTGCTCGCCGGCGCGCATCAGGGCCAGTTCGACCTGGTCCTGGATTTCTTCGATGTGGATGGTGCCGCCGGACGGCATGCGGCGCTTGAAGGTGGCAGTGACCTGCTCGGTCAGGCGCGCAACGGTATCGTGGATGCGCGACGAGGCGGCGGCGGTGCCGCCTTCTACTGCGAGGAAGGCCTTGGTGATGGCGACGGTGATCTTGTCATCGGTGTAGGGGACGACAGTGCCGTTGCGCTTGATCACACGCAGTTGGCCGGGGGCGGTGGCAGCCAGATCCTGGGAGGATTCAGCGGCCTGCGGCGCCACGGCCTGCGGGTTCTCGCGAGTAGTGTCGGTATGCATGGAGATCTCCGTGTTCTGTAATTTTTGGTTGGACGTCACGATTAGAAACTGTGCCCTGTCCGCCGTTCATTCCATTAGCAGGCGGTTGAAAAACTACCTGCGTTGGCAATCCTGCGTTAAAAACGACCTCAAAATGCTCATTTACAACACGTAAACTGCGCTTTTTCGGTCGTTTTTGCCTTGTCTTGCCTGCCTCGCCTACGTTTTTCAACGGCCTGTTAACAACTGAGCCGCACGCGGCAGCGGGGCCGGGTACGGGGTGTCGCAAGAGCGGGCAGGGTGGACACGACTTCAAGTGCCGTCCTGGCGCATAAGTCACAGCGGGGCATTACCACGCCCCGCCTACTACATATAGTGGTCGACTTGCGGATAAGACCGCTGTCTGACCGGCTCACACGCAACGTCTGGCGTTGCTGCGCGGCTGTAACCCAGGCCAGTCCTGGGTTAGGGCGAAACGGTTAGCCGGGATATCTGGAAAACCCTGTGAAAAGGGCTTGCGCGATTCGTTCTTTTTGTGTCCCGTTTTCTGCAGTAACCCAACATCTGGTGGGTGCCGTGCAATAGGGATACAAGATAGTGCGCTGTTGGAGGCATTGCAAGGCGCTAGAAAAAGCACAGCCTGTGGATAAGCTGTGAGTGCCTTGTGGGTGTTAACAGCGTAGCCCGCGTGTTCTCTGGCTCTGGCTGCTAATGACCGTTCGTCGCTCCTGGCGGAAGGTTTGCAGCAATGTGGCGAAGCTGTTCGGCGGCGCACAGACTACCACTATATATAGTGTTTTTGGCATGTGCTGTGCTTAACCAGGTGCCAGGTCTGGGCGCTGGTTTGTCGCTCGCGCCGAGACGCGCTCAGCCCCTAGAATGGCGGCGGTGTTTGCGGCACTTGCCGCTATGCGAAGAGGAAAGGGTGTGGAACAAGAAGCGTGGCAGATTCTGATCGTCGAGGATGACCAGCGCCTGGCGCAGTTGACCCGCGAATATCTGGAGGGCAACGGCCTGCGAGTGGCCATCGAAGCCGATGGCGCGCGTGCGGCGGCGCGGATTCTCGCCGAGCAGCCGCACCTGGTGATTCTCGACCTGATGCTGCCGGGTGAAGATGGCTTGAGCATCTGCCGCAAGGTGCGCAGCGGTTACAAGGGGCCGATCCTCATGCTCACCGCGCGTACCGACGATATGGATCAGGTGCTGGGCCTGGAGATGGGCGCCGATGACTACGTGTGCAAGCCGGTGCGCCCGCGTGTGCTGCTGGCGCGCATTCGTGCGCTGCTGCGCCGCCGTGAGGGCGGCGAGAGTGAGCGTGACGAGGGTCAGCCACGGCGTCTGCAGTTCGGCGCGCTGGCCATCGACAGCGCCATGCGCGAAGCCTGGCTGGGCGAGCAGGGCATCGAGCTGACCAGCGCCGAGTTCGATCTGCTCTGGCTGCTGGCGGCCAATGCCGGGCGCATTCTGTCGCGCGAGGAGATCTTCAATTCCCTGCGCGGTATCGAGTACGACGGCCAGGACCGTTCCATCGACGTGCGCATCTCGCGTATCCGTCCGAAGATCGGTGATGACCCGATGCACCCGCGGATGATCAAGACGGTGCGCAGCAAAGGCTACTTGTTCGTCGCCGAGGCCGCCGAGGCGCTGCCGTTCGGTGATGCGTCGCCGATTCTGCGCGATTGATCGGACGGCCATGAACTCGATCTTCCTGCGCATCTATGGCGGCATGCTTGCCGCGCTGGTGCTGGTGGCGCTGCTGGGCGTCGGTACCCTGCACCTGGTCAACGAGGTGCGCGGCGACCAATACCGCGAAGGCCTGGCGCGCGGCACCTTCCGCCTGATGGCGGACAATCTGCTGCCGATGAACGAGGTGGAGCGCAAACGCGCCCTGGTGGTGTGGTCGCGCTTGCTTGGCATCCCGCTGGAACTGCAGGCCCTGAGCGAGGTGGCGCTGGAAAGCAGCGAGCGCAACCGGCTGCAGCGCGGCCACGTGCTGGTGCAGCAGACCGGCCCGCACTCGGCCAGGGTCTATGGCCTGCTCGATGGCAAGCAGCCGCTGCTGTTGACTGGCGAGATCCAGCAGATCAGCGAGCAGTTGGCGCGGGCCACCAACTACCTGCTGATCGACGAACTGGTGCGCTACCCGGTGCATGAGCAGCCGCAGCGCCTGGCTGAACTGAAGGCGGCCAAGCAGTTCGGCTTCAACCTGCAGTTGGTGCGGCTCGAGGACGCCACCCTCGACCTCGACCAGCGGCGGCGTATCGATGAGGGCGATACGGTGATGGCGCTGGGCAAGGGCGGCGACTCCATCTATGTGTTCTCCGGCATCGTCGATACACCCTGGGTACTGGAAATCGGCCCGCTGTACCAGATGAACCCCTATCCGCCGCAACTGCTGGTGCTGATCGGCGCGCTGGGCCTGAGCCTGATCGGGTTGATCGTCTATCTATTGGTGCGCTCGCTGGAGCAGCGCCTGCGTGCGCTGGAAAGCGCGGCTACGCATATCGCCAGCGGCCGCCTGGATGCCCGCGTACCGACACGTGGTGCGGACTCGGTGGGGCGCCTGGCCAGCAGCTTCAACGCCATGGCCGAGCACCTGCAGACCTCCCTAAGCACGCAGCGCGAGCTGGTGCGTGCGGTGTCCCATGAACTGCGCACGCCGGTGGCGCGCCTGCGTTTCGGCCTGGAGATGATTGCCGACGCGCCGAACGAAAGTGCCCGGCGCAAGTACATGGACGGCATGGACAGCGATATTCAGGACCTCGACAAGTTGGTCGACGAGATGCTGACCTACGCGCGTCTGGAGCAGGGTTCGCCGGCGCTGAACTTCCAGCAGGTGGAACTCAAGGCGCTGATCGATCAGGTGATCGACGAGCTGGCGCCGCTGAGCAACAAGGTGCGCGTGGAATGTGGCGCGGTGCTCAGTGTGCAGGGGGATGGCGCCTGCTGGGTCGAGGCCGAGCCGCGCTACCTGCACCGCGCGTTGCAGAATCTGGTGAGCAACGCCATGCGCTACGCCGAGGGCAAGGTGCTGATCAGTTGTGAGGTGGGCTACAAGCGCTGCCGTATCGATGTCGAAGATGATGGGCCTGGCGTGCCGGAGGAGGCCTGGGAGCGTCTGTTCAGCCCTTTCCTGCGCCTTGATGACAGCCGCACGCGGGCCTCTGGTGGGCATGGTCTGGGACTGTCCATCGTGCGCCGCATCATTTACTGGCATGGCGGGCGTGCGCAGATCAGCCGCAGCGACAGCCTGGGCGGTGCGCGTTTCAGCCTGGTGTGGCCACGGCAGCAGGGGGAGTAGGGCGCGACTGTGTGCTGGACCTGGTGCGCTGTGCGCACCGATTTTTTGCCTGCGCTGTAGCCGGATGCAATCCGGGGCGATTGAGCTCGGCCAAAAGCATCGCGGCTGAAGCCGCTCCCACGGGACCTGTGGGCGTCTGTAGGAGCGGCTTCAGCCGCGATAGCTCTATCCAGCTCGCATGAAATCCGGTCTGCGCCGTGACCGCCGCCGGCTTTGCAGGGTGCGCCGCGCGCACCGGGTTATCCATCAATGCTGTTGTGTTGCGTGATCACGCCGCCACGGCCACCAGACTCAGCACCTTGTTATCGAACAGCGCGAACTGGCCATCCAGCTCGGCGCCCGTGCGCCAGTCTGGGTGCAGGTCGATCAGCAGGCGCAGGCGTGCGCTGTCGTGGTCCATTTCCAGCAACTCGGCGTCATGGAAATAGAAGCGCGTCAGGGTCAACGGGTAGAGCGCCTTGAACAGGCTCTCCTTGAGCGAGAAGGTCAGGCTGATGCGCGCGGCGCGGGTCTTGTTGTCCAGGTTTTGCAGGCGCTGCAGTTCGGCGGGAGTGAGAATTTCGCCCTGCAGACGCTGGGCGCGCTCTGCGGGCAGCAGGCGCTCGACGTCCAGGCCTAGCGCGCGCCAATGCTCACGCTGGGCGACCAATGCAGCAGCCCAGTTGGCGCCATGGGTGATGGAGCCGACCACGCCGCGTGGCCACTGCGGCGCGCGGTCTTCACCTACGTCTGGCACGCTGGGCTGGCCGGTCACGCGGCGTAGTGCCTCGCGGGCACATAGGCGTCCGGCCAGGTACTCGGCCTGGCGCTTGGCGACGCCGCGCACCGGGGCGATATCGCAGCGAGCGAAGTCATCTTCTGCGAGCAGGGCTGGGTCGAAACGGGTGCTGATCAGCTGCGCGCCGGGCAGTACGCGGGGCAGCGGGTTGTGCGTGTCGAGAGGGCTACAGCAGGCGGGGTGGTGAGCGTTCATGGGCGCGATTGTGCCGCGCGGCGGACCGTGCAGTCATCTGCCGTTTACATTTCTTTGCAGGCAGGTAACAAAGCTAAACGGACGCTGAGGCTGGCTTTTGTCAGACTGCGCTGGCATTCCCCAGGGAGTGCAGGTGAGGTTGTAGTCAGTGCGAGGGCACTGACGTTTTCTCCGAGTTCGAGAACGGTAGCCCGATTGGGCTGCCGTTTTTTTTGCGTTGCGTTCTGTGGCGCGCGCGTTGTAGGAGGCGCTTCAGCGGCGAGCTTTGTGCAGATGCAGTCGCGGCTAAAGCCCCTCCCACAAAGGTAATGCTGTTCACATAAGAAATGGTGGAGCGTGAATAGTCCCCTGGCCCCTTTGGGGGAAGGGCGGGCCGCGTTCGAATAGGGGAAGTCGGCGGTTTTGCTGCTATTTTCAGCCCTCTCCCCCAGCCCCTCTCCCATGAATGGGAGAGGGGGGGCTAAGCGCTCGCGGCCCTAGATGAACAGCATCACCTCCCACGAAGTCGCTTTAGCCAAGGCGCTCGTATTTGCCCTGTGGCTTTCGTGGGGGGATTTGCAGTCAAATGCCTGTGCGGGTAAATCTACCCCCGCGAGGACCATGGACGATGACCCAACAATCGCAGTTCGCCCTGCTCGGCAAGAAGCGCTTTCTGCCGTTTTTCGTGACGCAATTGCTCGGCGCCTTCAACGACAATATCTTCAAGCAGTCGCTGATTCTCGCCATCCTCTTCAAGCTCAACACGGGCGCCGACCGCGATCTGCTGGTCAATCTCTGTGCCTTGCTGTTCATCCTGCCATTCTTTCTGTTCTCCGCCCTCGGCGGCCAGTTTGGCGAGAAGTTCGCCAAGGACGCGCTGATCCGCAAGATCAAGTTCGCCGAGATCCTGATCATGCTCGCCGGTGCCGTCGGGGTGCTGCTGGACAACCTGCCGCTGATGCTTGTCGTGTTGTTCGCCATGGGTACGCAGTCGGCGCTGTTTGGCCCGGTGAAGTATTCGATTCTGCCGCAGCACCTCAGGGAGCAGGAGCTGGTGGGCGGCAACGCCCTGGTGGAGATGGGTACGTTCCTGGCGATTCTGGCTGGCACCATCGGCGCCGGGATCATGATGGCCAGCAGCAATTATGCGCCCATCGTCGCCGGTTCGGTGGTGGCTGTGGCGCTGCTTGGCTACCTAGCCAGCCTGGGTATTCCCAGGGCGTCGGCGGCGATGCCTGAGTTGCCGCTGGACTGGAACATCTTTCGTCAGTCCTGGGCCATCATGAAGCTTGGCCTGGGCCAGCGTCCGGCGGTGTCGCGCTCGCTGGTGGGCAACTCCTGGTTCTGGTTTCTCGGCGCGATCTACCTGACGCAGATTCCGGCTTACGCCAAGGAGTGGCTGTACGGTGACGAGAGCGTAGTGACGCTGATTCTCACCGTGTTCTCGCTGGGTATCGGCCTGGGCTCGATGCTTTGCGAGCGCATGAGCGGGCACAAGGTGGAGATCGGCCTGGTGCCGTTCGGCTCCATCGGCCTGACCCTGTTCGGCATGCTGCTGTGGTGGTTCTCCGGCGGTTTCCCGCAGGGCGCTGCGCCGCATGACTGGCTGGCGCTGCTGGGTTACGGTCAGGCCTGGTGGATTCTCGGCTGCATCCTCGGCATCGGTCTGTTCGGTGGCTTCTATATCGTGCCGCTGTATGCGCTGATCCAGTCGCGCACCGCCGAGCACGAGCGGGCGCGGGTGATCGCGGCCAACAATATCCTCAATGCGCTGTTCATGGTGGCGTCGGCCATTGCAGCGATCCTGTTCCTGAGCGTCGCCGGGCTGTCGATTCCGCAGCTGTTTCTGGTGGTGTCGCTGATGAACATCGCGGTCAACAGCTACATCTTCAAGATCGTCCCCGAGTTCAGCATGCGCTTTCTCATCTGGCTGCTGGGGCATTCGATGTACCGGGTCGAGCACAAGGGCCTCGACGCGATTCCCGACGAGGGGCCAGCGGTGCTGGTGTGTAACCACGTGTCCTTCGTCGATGCGCTGCTGATCGGTGGCGCGGTGCGGCGGCCGGTGCGCTTCGTCATGTACTACAAGATCTACGACCTGCCGGTGCTCAATTTCATTTTCCGCACCGCCGGCACCGTGCCGATTGCCGGGCGCAACGAGGATCTGCTGATCTACGACGCGGCGTTCAGGAAGATCGCCGAGTACCTGCGCAATGGCGAGCTGGTGTGCATCTTCCCCGAAGGCAAGTTGACCGCTGATGGTGAGCTTGACGAGTTCAGGTCGGGCGTCGAGCGCATTCTCGAAGAGAACCCAGTGCCGGTGATTCCCATGGCGCTGCAGGGCTTGTGGGGCAGCTTCTTCAGTCGCGACCCGCACAAAGGGCTGTTCAAGCGCCTGTGGTCGCGGGTGTGCCTGGTGGCGGGAACGCCGATTGCGCCGGAGCAGGCCAAGCGCGAGGCGTTGCAGGCGCAGGTGGCGGCCTTGCGTGGGGATTGGCGTTGACTTGAACCATGTGGGAGGGGCTTTCGGCTCGGGCATCCTGCTTCGCTCTACCTCCTGCATCCCTGCAGTTGCAGCCGCGATTCGCCGCTAAAGCGCCTCCCACGAAGCTGGATTCCGGCTTTTTCAGTGGCTCAGCTTGAGACCGATCAGCCCGCAGACGATCAGCGCGACGCTGGCCAGGCGCAGCAGCGCCATGGATTCGCCGAACAGGATGATGCCGGCGATCACCGTGCCCACGGCGCCGACGCCGGTCCAGATGGCGTAGGCGGTACCCAGCGGCAGTTCCTTCATGGCCAGGCCGAGCAGGGCCAGGCTGACCAACATGGCGCAGACGGTCAGCGCCGTTGGCAATGGGCGGGTGAAGCCTTCGGTGTATTTCAGGCCGATGGCCCAGCCGACCTCGAACAGGCCGGCGAGAAACAGAATGATCCAGGACATAGTCACCTCCAGTGGCTGAAGGGGCCGTCCCCGGATGAGCCACCCTGGGCTCAGGGTGTGGAGGTCGTCCTCGCGTGCGCCATTATTGTGCACATTGGCGCGTCCGGGGCAAGGCGCCCCGGATTGGTGCGAGATGCTGAGTCAGTCTGCGCTGTGCTTGGCGTTCTGGCCCATGCGGCGGTACAGGGTCGCCAGCAGCGGGCCGGACAGGTTGTGCCAGACGCTGAACAGGGCGCTGGGCACGGCGGCCAGCGGGCTGAAGTGTGCGCTGGCCAACGCGGCACCGAGGCCGGAGTTCTGCATGCCGACTTCGATCGACAGCGTCTTGCGCTGCGCCAGCGACATGCCGAACAGGCGCCCGGCCAGGTAACCCAGGCCCAGGCCGATGCCGTTGTGCAGGATCACCACGGCCATGATCAGCAGGCCGGATTCGGCGATCTTGCCCTGGCTGGCGGCGACGACCGCAGCGACGATGGCGACGATGCTCACCACGGAAATCAGCGGCAGCACCTCGACCGCGGTCTTAACTCGTTCGCCGAGCAGGCGCTGGGCGATCAGGCCCAAAGCGATGGGCAGCAGCACCATCTTGAGGATGGAGATGAACATGGCGCTGAACGATACTGGCAGCCATTCCGAGGCCAGCAGCCAGATCAGTGCCGGGGTGACGATGGGGGCGAGCAGGGTGGTGACGGCGGTGATCGACACCGACAGCGCCAGGTCGCCACGGGCGAACCAGGTGATCACGTTGGAGGCGGTACCGCCTGGGCAGCAGCCCACCAGAATCACGCCCACGGCGATTTCCGGCGGCAGGGCGAATGCCTGGCACAACAGCCAGGCGGTGCCGGGCATGATGATGAACTGAGCCAGCACGCCAAGCAGCACGGCCAGCGGGCGGCGGGCGACTTCCTGGAAGTCCGCGCCCTTGAGGGTCAGGCCCATGCCGAACATGATCAGCCCGAGCAGCGGCACGATCCAGGCGGTCAGCGGCAGGAACCAGCTGGGCTGGAAGAATGCCATGACGGCGAACAGCAACACCCAGACGGCGAAGGTGTTGCCGATAAAACGGCTGAGGGCAATCAGTGCTTGCATGGCAGATTTCCTGGCAGGTTCGGAAAAGCCGGCAAGCCTACCAGAAGCGTCCAGCGCAGCAGAACTGTAGGAGCCGGCTTGCCGGCGATGCTTTTCCAAGGAGTGTCGATAGAACCGATCGCCAGCAAGCTGGCTCCTACAAAAGCCCTAGAGCGGCTCTTCGTCCGCCGGGTAGCGGCTGGCGCTGAGGCTCTCCTTGATCTTGCGCAGGTGCGGCTGGAAGTCGACGCCGCGGCGCAGGGTGACGCCGGTGGCGAGCACGTCGAGCACGGTGAGCTGGATGATGCGCGAGGTCATCGGCATGTAGATGTCGGTGTCTTCCGGCAGTGGAATGTCCAGGCTCAGGGTGCTGGCCCTGGCCAGCGGCGAGCCGGCAGCGGTGAGGCCAAGCACCGATGCACCGTTCTCGCGGGCCAGACGCGCCACTTCCACCAGCTCGCGGGTGCGCCCGGTGTAGGAAATGATCACGAACAGATCGCCGGTGTGCGCCACCGAGGCGATCATGCGTTGCATCAGCACGTCGGAATGCGCTGACACCGCCAGGTTGAAGCGAAAGAACTTGTGTTGCGCGTCGAGCGCCACCGAGGCCGAGGCGCCGAGGCCGAAGAAATGGATCTGCCGCGCCTGGATCAGCAGGTCGACGGCGCGGCTGATGTGCTGCGGGTCGAGGCTCTGGCAGGCGCTGTCCAGCGAGGCGATGGTGCTGCCGAAGATCTTGCGCGTGTAGGCCTCGGGGCCGTCGTCGGCCGATACCGCACGGCTGACGTAGGCGGCGCCGCTGGCCAGGCTCTGCGCCAGCTGCATCTTCAGTTCCGGGTAGCCGTTGGCACCGAAGGAGCGGCAGAAACGGTTGACCGTCGGCTCGCTGACACCCGCCGCCTGGGCCAGTGCGGCGATGCTGAAGCGCGTGGCCTGCTGCGGGTCGTGCAGGATCACTTCGGCGACCTTGCGTTCGGCCTTGTTCAGGTCGTCCAGGCGGCTCTGGATCTGTTCCAGCAGGTTGCGCACGCGGTCCATAAGGGCTCCTAACAGGCGGTTGAACGGGCTTGGCGACAGGCGATGGGCGGTAAAACAACCGGCCTATCCTACTGATGCCGCCTCAAGGTCACCACTGACTTATCGGATGCAGTGAATGATGTTGTTGCTATCACAACATTTTTCCTTGATAAAAGCAGTATCACCCGGTATTTCTAGTGCATCTTGATAAAAGAACAAACTCCATGCCCGCGATAAAGCTTGAATCCTGCACCTTTGCCTTGTTCGGAGCGCTGGGCGATCTGGCCTTGCGCAAGTTGTTTCCCGCGCTTTACCAGCTTGATCGCGCTGGTTTGCTACACGATGCCACGCGCATTCTCGCCCTGGCCCGTGAAGCGGGCGAGCCGAGCGACCACCTGCGTGCCATCGAGCAGGCGTTGCGCCTGCATGTGCCAGCCAAGGAGCTGACGGAAACCGACATGGCGCGGTTCCTGGCGCGTCTGAGCTACCTGACCATGGACTTTCTCAAGGCCGAGGACTACTCGGCGCTGCTCGAGCAGGTCAGCCCGCAGGATCAGTTGATCGCCTACTTCGCCACGCCAGCCTCGGTATATGGCGGCATCTGCGCCAACCTGGCCGCGGTGGGCCTGGCCGAGCGCTGCCGGGTGGTGCTGGAAAAGCCCATCGGCCACGACCTGGCCTCTTCGCGTGCGGTGAACGATGCGGTGGCGCAGGTGTTCGCGGAGAACCGCGTCTATCGCATCGACCATTACCTGGGCAAGGAGACGGTGCAGAACCTGATCGCCCTGCGCTTCGCCAACAGCCTGTTTGAAACCCAGTGGAACCAGAACCACATCTCCCACGTGGAAATCACCGTGGCCGAGAAGGTCGGCATCGAGGGGCGTTGGGGCTATTTCGACCAGGCCGGCCAGCTGCGCGACATGATCCAGAACCACCTGCTGCAGTTGCTCTGCCTGATCGCCATGGACCCGCCCAGCGACCTGTCCGCCGACAGCATCCGCGACGAGAAGGTCAAGGTGCTCAAGGCTCTGGAGCCGATCAGCGCCGAACAGCTTGGCCAGCGCGTGGTGCGCGGCCAGTACGTGGCCGGCAGCAGCGACGGTCGGCCGGTGCCCGGCTATCTGGAAGAAGAGAATTCCAACACTCAGAGCGACACCGAAACCTTCGTCGCCCTGCGTGCCGACATCCGCAACTGGCGCTGGGCCGGCGTGGCGTTCTACCTGCGCACCGGCAAGCGCATGCCGCAGAAGCTGTCACAGATCGTCATCCACTTCAAGGCGCCGCCGCACTACATCTTCGCCCCGGAGCAACGCCAGCTGATCGGCAACAAGCTGATCATCCGCCTGCAGCCGGACGAGGGTATCGCCCTGCAGGTGCTGACCAAGGATCAGGGCCTGGACAAGGGTATGCAGCTACGCAGTGGTCCGCTGCAACTGAGTTTTTCCGATACCTACCGCAGCGCGCGCATCCCCGATGCCTACGAACGTCTGCTGCTGGAAGTGATGCGCGGCAACCAGAACCTGTTCGTGCGCAAGGACGAAATCGAATATGCCTGGCAGTGGTGCGATCAGCTGATCGCCGGCTGGAAGCAGCTCGGCGAGGCGCCGAAACCCTATACCGCCGGTAGTTGGGGCCCGATGGCGTCGGTTGCCTTGATCACCCGTGATGGCAGGAGCTGGTATGGCGATCTCTGAACTGCAACTGCCGCCAGGCGTCCGGGCCTGTACGCATGACGCTGCCGGACCAATGGCTCAGGCGCTGGCCGTGCGCGTGGCTGATGCCTTGCGTGAGGCCATCGCCGTTCGCGGTCAGGCGACCCTGGTGGTGTCCGGCGGGCGCAGTCCGGTGTCGTTCTTCGAGGCGCTGGCGCAGCAGGATCTGCCCTGGGCGCAGGTGCGGGTCAGCCTGGCCGACGAGCGTTGGGTGCCGGTCAATCACGCCAGCAGCAACGAGGCGCTGGTGCGCCGTCATCTGCTGCGTGGCGCGGCCTCCGAGGCGAAGTTCCTCGGCCTGTACCGGGTCGCCGGTAGCCTGGAGCAGGCGGCCGAGTTGGCCGATGCGGCCTTTGCCGAACTGCCGCCGATCGACGTGCTGGTGCTCGGCATGGGCGACGACGGCCACACCGCCTCGTTGTTCCCGGACAGCCCCAATCTCGATCTGGCGCTACGCGCCGACTGCTCGCGCCGGGTATTGCCGATGCAGGCGCCGAGCCAGCCCGCACAGCGCCTGACCCTGACCCTGCCGCTGCTGGCCGGCGCGCGCCTGCCGCTGCTTGCGATCCAGGGCCAGGCCAAGCTGGCCACCCTGGCCGAGGCGCTGGCGCCCGGCGAGGTGGCGCGCATGCCGATCCGCGCCTTCCTGCATTCCCCTCTCGAAATCTATTGGTGCCCCTGACATGACCAGCCTCGACCAAGGCCAGCGCGCGCGCATGGCCGACAAAATCGCCGAGATCGACCGCATCTGCGCCCAGGCACGGATCATGCCGGTGATCACCATCGCCCGTGAGGCGGACATCCTGCCGCTGGCCGATGCGCTGGCTGCCGGTGGCCTGCGCGTGCTGGAGGTGACCCTGCGTTCCGAGCACGGCCTGGAGGCGATCCGTCGTCTGCGCGCCGAGCGTCCTGAGCTGTGTGTCGGTGCCGGCACCGTGCTGGACGAGGACATGCTGGCCGCCGCCACGGATGCTGGGGCGCAGTTCATCGTCACCCCGGGCAGTACCCGCGAGCTGCTGCTGGCCGCGCTGGACAATCCGCTGCCACTGTTGCCGGGCATCAGTAGTGCGTCGGAGATCATGATCGGCTACGCCCTGGGCTATCGCCGCTTCAAGCTGTTCCCCGCCGAGGTGTGCGGCGGGGTGGCGGCGCTCAAGGCGCTGGCCGGGCCGTTCGCTGGCGTGCGGTTTTGCCCGACCGGCGGTATCACCCTGGATAACCTGCAGCGCTACATGGCGCAGCCCAACGTCATGTGTGTCGGCGGTACCTGGATGTTCCAGCGCGAATGGGTGGAAAACAGCGACTGGGCGCGTATCCAGCAATGCAGCGCCGAGGCACTGCAGCTGTTGGACTGAAACGCGTCGCTGCCGATTGTCGGATCGACTTAAAATCTGTGCCGCGTTGGACGCCTGTGACGTCAGGTAATGTCATTGTGCTGGCGTCAATAAAAAAAATTCTCCAGCTAAACCTGAAACATCCGCAGTTGGAGAATTTTTATGAACACCTGGTTCGCTAATCTCAGCGTGACCCGCAAGCTTGCTCTCGGCTTCGGCCTGGTGCTGGCGTTGACCCTGGCGCTGGCCTGGACTGCCTGGAGCGGCCTGGGCAGCGTTATCCAGCGCAGCAGCTGGATGAGCGAAATTACGCAACTGAACGCCACGCTGACCAATCTGCGGATCGCCCGTCTGCAGTTCATGCTGGCCAAGGGCGATGCCCCCAGCACCGAGCGTTTGCTGACCAACCTCGACATCTATCTGCAGCAGCAGAAAAAATTGCTCGGCACCTTCACCAATCCAGTGAACGTCAAGCTGCTGCAGGAGCAGGACCGCTATAACCAGGACTACCAGCGCTCTCTGGCCGGCATGCGCGCCGCCTACGCAGTAGCGGCCAAGGTGCGTGATCAGGTCGCTGTCGAAGACCAGCAATTGAGTGAGCTGCTGGCCACGATGCGGCGCAGTATCGAACAGCTGCCGGAATACGACGCCAATCGCTTCCCGCAACTGCAGGCGCTGACCGCTACGCATGGCGAATTGTTGCGCCTGCGCTATCTCTTGAACGTTATGACAGCGCCCCCGATGCCCAAATCGAACAGGCGCTGTCCGAGCGTATCGCCATGGCCCGTGCCAGCCTGGATACCCTGGAGCAGGTTTTTGGTAGCACCCAGCAAGAAGCCGTACGCCGTATCGAGGCGGCCCTGGCGCAGTTCGAGCAGACCGTGCAGGCGTTCAAGGGCGCCACGGCCGATATCGCCCGCACCCGTCAGGAAATGACCGACCAGCAGACCGAGATCGTCCGCATCAGTGACACCCTGTACAAGTTCCAGATCGAGCGTCTGGCCATCGAGAGCGCCGAGGCGCGCACCTGGCAGATCATCGCCGTGCTGCTGGCGCTGCTGTTCGGTGTGTTGGCAGCCTGGCTGATCACGCGCCAGATCACGCGTCCGCTGCAGGACACCCTAGGCGCCGTGCAGCGTATTGCCGATGGCGACCTGACCGAGTCGGCGCGCATCACGCGTCGTGACGAGCTGGGCATGTTGCAGCAGGGCATCGCGCAGATGGCCGGCACCCTGCGAGAGCTGATCAGCGGCATTCGCGATGGCGTGGCGCAGATCGCCAGCGCTGCCGAGCAGCTTTCCGCCGTGACCGAGCAGACCAGCGCGGGTGCCAATCATCAGCGCCAGGAAACCGATCAGGTGGCCACGGCCATGCATGAAATGTCCGCCACCGTGCAGGAAGTGGCGCGCAATGCCGAGCAGGCCTCCGATGCCGCGACCGCTGCCGATGCCGAAGCGCGTCAGGGTGATCAGGTGGTAGCTCAGGTGGTGTCGCAGATCGAGCGTCTGGCTGCCGAAGTGGGGCGTTCCTCCGAGGCCATGACTGGCCTGCAGCAGGAAAGCGACAAGATCGGCAGCGTGATGGACGTGATCAAGTCGGTGGCCGAGCAGACCAACCTGCTGGCGCTCAACGCTGCCATCGAGGCGGCGCGGGCCGGTGAGGCCGGTCGTGGGTTTGCCGTGGTGGCCGATGAAGTGCGCGGCCTGGCCCAGCGTACGCAGAAGTCCACTGAGGAAATCGAAGCGCTGATCGCCGGCTTGCAGAGTGGTACTCAGCAGGTGGCAGCGGCGATGCGCACCAGCCGCGACATCACCGACAGCAGCGTCGAGCTGACCCGCAAGGCCGGTGTGTCGCTGGCCAGCATCACCCAGGCGGTGTCCAACATCCAGTCGATGAACCAGCAGATCGCGGCGGCCGCCGAAGAGCAGAGCGCCGTGGCCGAAGAGATCAGCCGCAGCGTGATCAGCGTGCGTGACATCTCCGAACAAACTGCCAGCGCCAGCGAAGAAACCGCTGCCTCCAGTGCCGAACTAGCCCGTCTGGGCGGTCAGTTGCAGGCCATGGTCAGCCGCTTCCGCGTCTAAGCCTGCAGTCGTGTCGGTGCGTACAGCGCACCCTACGTCGACCGCGTAGGATGCGCTGTGCGCACCGTCTGGTCGAGCTTAGCTGGCCAGTGTCAGCGACGGCTGTTCTTCCGTGGGCGCCACGCCGGCGAGGACGTCCTCGCCCCAGCGGCGAATGTCGTTGAAGCAGACGATATCGAACAGCTCGCGCAGGCGCGCCTGGGCTTCGCTCTTGGGCAGGTTCAGCGCCAGGTAGCAGGTCTGCGCCAGGTCGGCTGGGTCGTGCGGGTTGGTCAGCAGCGCGCCCTTGAGTTCGGCAGCGGCGCCGGCGAACTCCGACAGCACCAGCACACCACGCCCGCCGAGCAGGCCTTGCGCTGCGACGAACTCCTTGGCCACCAGGTTGAGCCCGTCGCGCAGCGGGGTGATCCACATGACGTCGGCCATGGCGTACCAGGCGCTGACTTCCTCGAACGGCAGGCTGCGGAAGAAGAACTGCAGCGGCGTCCAGCCGATACGGGCGAAACGGCCGTTGATGCGACCGACCGCCTGCTCGATCTGCGTCTGCAGTTCGTCGTACACCCTCATCTCGCGCGCGGCGGGCACGCACACGGTGACCAGGGTGACCTTGCCGAGCAGCTCGGGGTTGTCGTCGAGCAGACGCTCGTAGGCGTTGAGTTTTTCCAGGATGCCCTTGGTGTAGTCGAGGCGTTCGACCGAGAGGATCAGCTTCACGCCTTTCATCTCTTCGCGTAGCTGCGCCATCAGCTCCTTGATCTTCGGTGCCTCCAATGCATTGCGCACGCGGTCGATATCCAGCCCTACCGGGTGCGCGCCGAGCTTGACCTGGCGCGTGCCGGTATCCAGCGCGGTGGTCATGCGCTCCAGGCCCACGGCGCAGCCATAGGTGATGAAGCGCGGCGCGCAGCTCTGTCTTTCCAGCGCTTTGAGCGGGAACACGCCGCGCGCGACGTCGACGAAGTTTTCCACCTGGCGTGGAATGTGGAAGCCGATGTAGTCGCACTGCAACAGGCTGCCGACGATCTGTCGGCGCCACGGCAACACGTTGAACACGTCGGCCGAGGGGAAGTAGGTGTGGTGGAAGAAGGCGATGCGCAGATCCGGGCGCAGCTCGCGCAGGTAGGCCGGCACCATCCACAGGTTGTAGTCGTGCAGCCAGACGATGGCGCCCTCGGCGGCCTCCAGCGCGGTGCGTTCGGCGAAGGCGCGGTTGACCTTGAGGAACACCTGCCAGTCGTCCTCGTTGAAGGTGGCGCGCTCCCAGAAGGTGTGCAGGGTGGGCCAGAAGGCTTCCTTGGAGAAGCGCTTGTAGAAGACGTCGACTTCCTCCTTGCTCAGCTTGACCCGCGCAGCGGTGAGCTTGGGATAGCGCTCGGCGTCCACCGTGGTGTGGCTGTCGAACGGCTCGTCACCGTCCTCGTGCACGGCCCAGGCCACCCAGGAGCCGGGGCGACCATCGCCGAAGAAACTCAGCAGGGTAGGGATGATGCCGTTGGGCGAGGTGGGGCGGCGGCGTTGCAGCTTGCCGGCGGCGTTGCGGTATTCCTCATAGGGCAGGCGATGATAGACCATCACCAGCTCGGCCTTACCCGGCTGCGCGGCCTGGCGGCGTTCGGCGGCGATGCCGTGCTCGCCAAGGAAGCCGAAATGGGCGAAGGCTTCGAGAATGCCGCCGCAGCCAGGGCGGCTGGCGTGCAGGGTGCGCGAGTGGCTGCGCGTGGCTTCTAGCAGCGCGCTTTCCGACTGGCCGACGCAAACACCGTGGAAGCTGGCGCTGAGCATCGACAGGTCATTGAGTGTATCGCCGGCGGCCAGCACCTGATCGTGGCTCAGCTCCAGCCAGTCGGCCAGTGCCTGCAAACTGCTGCCCTTGTTCACGCCCTTGGGCAGGAAGTCCAGGTACAGCTCGGCGGAGTACAGCAGGTCGCAACCCAGCTCATCGGCGATCTCGCGCAGTGCCGGGTTGGCCGCCTGTTCAGGCGTGCAGAAGTAGGAGCAGCGGCGCGCCTGCGGCACGTCCTGACGCTCCAGGCCGAACGGCTCGATGACGCTGGCTACCTGGGTTTCGCCGGGCCAGCGGGCATCGACCACACTCTGCAGCGGCTGGATCGGCTGCAGGCTGTCGCCATGCACCAGGGTCGCGCCGACGTCGGCGATGATGTAGTCCGGCTGCGGCAGTGTCGGGTCGGCCAGCAGCGGCAGCACCGCCTCCAGGCTGCGCCCGGTGACATAGGCGAGCTTGATCTCGGGGTGGGCGGCGATGGTCTGGTAGAGGCTCAGGCGATCTTCGGGATCGCCAGCGAGAAAGGTTCCATCCAGGTCGGTGGCTAATAGCATCGTTGTTTCTCCAGAAGTGGCCGGTGCGGCGTTGCTCGGTGGCGAGCGGCCGACGGGCCGGGTTTCTGGCTGCTTGGGGTAGGCTCGGGGCCTTGCCGAAACAGCCGGTTCACATCTTCAGGACGCTGGGTTCAGGTCGTCCTCCATCTGTTCGTGCGGCGGCGCATCGGGCATCAGCTCCAATACCGTGGGGCTGGTGCGCAGCATGGGCGTGAAGTGCGCAGCGTCGCCGCTGACCAGATCGCTGACATGGCGCAGCCGGTAAAAGGTGTAGGCGGCCAGCAGGCCGAGGGTGCAAGCGAAGTACAGCGGCAGCGCGCTGGCGCCCAACTGCTCCATCAGCAGACCGGCCAATAGCGGGCCGCACACCGAGCCGATGCCATTGACCATCAGCAAGCTGGCGGAGCCGGAGAGGATCTCGTCGCTGTGCAACTGGTCGATCAGTTGTGCGACGGCGATGGGGTAGATGGCGAAAGCCAGGCCGCCCCAGATGAAGATGGCGCCGAGCAGCAGTGGGCCGGCCGGCAGCAGGCTCATGATCAGCGCCAGGGCGACTGCCAGTATCACCACCCAGAGCAGTACCTGGCGCCGGTCGTGGCGATCCGAGTAGATACCGATGGGCCATTGCAGCAGGGCGCCACCGAGAATGGTCGCGGTCATCAGCAGACCGACGCCGGAGGTATCGAAGCCGGCCAGACTGGCGTAGACCGGCGCCATGCCCCAGAAGCCGCCCATGGCAAGGCCGGAGAGGCCGGCTGCGACTATCGCCAGCGGCGCAATATTCCACAGTTGGCGCAGGTTGCTCGGCGGTGTCTCGGGCAGGCTCGGCTGTGCCTGGCGGGTCAGGGTGATGGGCATCAGCGCGGCGCTAATGAGGATGGCAGCGATGGCGAAGAGGGTGAATTGCACCGGGTCGGCCAGGTGCAGCAGTTGCTGAGCCAGGGCCAGGGCGCCGAGGTTGACCGCCATGTACAGGGCGAACACCTGGCCGCGCTTCTCGTTGGGTGCCTGGGCGTTGAGCCAGCTCTCGATGACCATGTACAGCGTCACCAGCGCCAGACCGTAGAGCACACGCAGCAGCAGCCAGACCCACGGATCGATCAGCAGCAGATGGAGCAGGGCGGCAATGGCAGCCAGGGCGGCGCAGCAGGCGAACGCGCGGATATGTCCGATGCGTCGAATCAGCGGAGTCGCCAGCCAGGTGCCGAGGAGGAACCCGACGAAGTACCCGGACATGATCAGGCCGAGCATCGTGGTGGAGTAGCCTTCGGCGACGCCACGCAGGGTCAGGAGGGTGTTGAGTAGACCATTGCCGAGCAGGAGCAGAGCCACGCCGCTCAGCAACGAGCTGATGGGGGCAATGAGAGACAACATGCAAACTACCCTAGGGAACTATGCCGCTGATGGCAAGCATGAAGCAGGCCAGTGCTTCCCTGGATAACTATTTAAGTATCTGATTTATATGATTTATTTTTACCGATAAACGGTCTTTGAATATTTTCTGACCGTTTTGCTGCGCGGCTTTAGGGCGCCGAAACCTGTGCCTGCACCGATCTCGGCGCCTCGCTCTGGCTATGTCAGAGACTGACTTGGGCGATGGCGCTGGCCAATTGGTCGAGCCGTGTGGCGTCCAGTCCGGCGACGTTGGCGCGGCCACTGCCGACCATGTACACGCTGAATTCCTCGCGCAGACGTTTGACCTGCAGCGGCGACAAACCGGTGTAGGAGAACATGCCACGCTGCTCGGCGATGTGCGCGAAACGCTCGCTCAGGCCGTGTGGCGCCAGTGCCTCGACCAGGCCACGGCGCAGGCTGGCAACGCGCAGGCGCATACCCTCCAGCTCGTCCTGCCACAGGCGCTTCAGTTCATCGTCACCGAGGATCTGCGCCACCACCGCCGCACCGTGAGCCGGCGGCGTCGACCACAGGTTGCGGGCGATGAAGGCCAGCTGACTGCGGATGTCGACGAGCTTTTCGGCGGCGCTGGCGCAGACGATCAGTGCTCCGGTGCGCTCGCGATACAGGCCGAAATTCTTCGAGCAGGAGCTGGTGATCAGCAACTCCGGCAGCTCGGCGGCGAACAGGCGCACGGCCCAGGCATCTTCTTCCAGGCCATCGCCAAAGCCCTGGTAGGCGAAGTCGATCAGCGGCAGCAGTTCACGCGCCTTGACCACCTCCAGCACGCGTTTCCAGTCGCGCGGAGCGAGGTCGAAGCCGGTGGGATTGTGGCAACAGGCGTGCAGCAGCACCACGTCGCCCTTGGGCAGATGGGTGAGGGCGGCGATCATGGCCTCCACGTCGAGGCGGTTATCGGCGCCGACATAGGCGTAGTGACCGACCTTGAGGCCGGCCTCGGCGAACAGGGTTTCGTGGATCGGCCAGGTCGGGTCGCTCAGCCAGATACCGCGCCCCGGCAGGCAGTGGCGGATGAAGTCGCCCGCCAGGCGCAGCGCGCCGGTACCACCGGGTGTCTGCGTTGCGCCGGCGCGCTGCTCGGTCAGCAACGGCGAGTTGGCTCCCAGCACCAGCTGACTCAGCAGTGGGCCGAATGCCGCGTCGCCGTGGCCGCCGATGTAGGTCTTGGTTTGTTCGTCGTCGATCAGGCGCTGCTCGGCGAGTTTCACCGCGTGGGGGATTGGCGTCAGCCCCTGGGCGTCCTTGTAGACGCCGACGCCAAGGTCCAGACGCGCCGGGTTGCTGTCGAGGCGATAGGCTTCCATCAGGCTGAGGATGGGATCACCCGGTACGCGGGCGATCTGGGCGAAATGCTTCACTTGCGGCCCTCGGCGCTGGCGGCCAGTACGTCAGTGCGTGCGGCCATGATGAAGTCGTTGCGGTGCAGGCCGCGCATCTCGTGGCTCCACCAGGTGACGGTGACCTTGCCCCATTCGGTGAGCAGGGCCGGGTGGTGGCCGACTTCCTCGGCGATGGCGCCAACGGCGTTGGTGAAGGCCAGGGCATGGCGAAAGTTCTTGAACAGGTACATGCGCTCCAGCTCCATATGGTCGCCGCGTACCTCGATGTTCCAGTCGGGGATCTCGCGGATCAGCTCGGCCAGTTCTTCATCGGTCACTTTCGGCGCATCGGCGCGGCAGGCTTCGCATTGGTTTTGGGCAAGGCTCATTGGGGTTCTCCTGGGTAAACAATGTAATGACAGTAGTTGATCATCGAGTGTAGGAGCCGCGCCCTCGCGGCGAATCGCGGGGGCAACGCCGATAAGAGAGTCAGGCCACAATCGTTTCGCGCCGGGGGCGGCGTTCCTACAGGGCGATGCATCGCACCAAGGTGTAGGAGCCGCGCCCCGCGGCGAATCGAGCGGGCAACGCCAATGATGGAGTAAGGCCGCAATCGTTTCGCGCCGGGGCGGCGCTCCTACAGGATGTTGGATTGCACCATCGTGTAGGAGCCGCGCCCCCGCGGCGAATTGATAGGGCAACGCCATTTGTTGGTAATGGGCCGTCACGGTCTACGCGGCTTTCGGCGGAAATTTCGGTGCGTGCAGACCCAACTGCATGGCCTGCTGCACCAGCGCCATGATGTCTTCCTGAGCCAGCTCGAACAGGCGCTTGAGCTCGGGCAGGACGAAGTACACCGGCTGCAGGATATCGATGCGATACGGCGTGCGCATCGCTTCCAGCGCATCGAAAGGCTGGTGCTCGGGCATGTCGGACAGGGCGTAGAGGGTTTCCTTCGGCGAGGACAGGATACCGCCGCCGTAGATGCGTCGGCCCTGGGGAGTGTCGAGCAGGCCGAACTCGATGGTCAGCCAGTACAGCCGCGCCAGGTAGATACGCTGCTCTTTCGTGGCCTTGAGACCGAGCTTGCCGTAGGTGTGGGTGAATTCGGCGAACCAGGGGTTGGTCAGCAGCGGGCAGTGGCCGAAGATCTCGTGGAAGATGTCCGGTTCCTTCAGGTAGTCCAGCTCCTCGGGTGTGCGGATGAAGGTGGCCACCGGAAACTGCTTGCTGGCCAGCAGTTCGAAGAAGGTCTGGAACGGGATCAGTGCCGGTACCCGCGCCACTCGCCAGCCGGTGCTGGCTTCGAGCACACGGTTGATCTCGCCGAGCTGCGGAATGCGCTCCAGCGGCAGGCCGAGCTGCTCGATACCGTCCAGGTATTCCTGGCAGGCGCGATTCTCGATCACCTCCAGCTGGCGGGTGATCAGGGTATTCCATACCTGATGCTCGCTTTCCGGGTAATGGATAAAGCCACTCTCGTCCGGTTCCCGGGCCAGGTAATGCGTACTCTTCATCGCTGCTTCCTTCAGGGGGCTGTTGTTCTTGTCTTGGACACAGATTTACCCCGCCTGCGCGCTCGAAGGCAGGTCTTGAGCAACATCGCAGCGCAGTCGCTGAAAGAGAAATTGTAAAGATTTGATTACGATCAGGCCGAAGTGGCCATTTATCGCCTTGTCGTTATGCTTGGGTGTCACATATTCTTGACGGAAATTATGCCGCTCAGTCGAATTTCCGGGTGGCCCCATAACAAGAAAACCAAGAGCCCGAGCCATGCGTATCAAGGTCCATTGCCAGAACCGTGTCGGCATTCTGCGTGACATCCTCAACCTGCTGGTCGACTACGGCATCAACGTCGCCCGGGGCGAAGTCGGTGGCGAGCAGGGCAACGCCATCTATCTGCACTGCCCGAATCTGATCAATCTTCAGTTCCAGTCGCTCAGGCCGAAGTTCGAGGCCATTGCCGGCGTATTCGGCGTCAAGCGTGTGGGTCTGATGCCCAGCGAGCGGCGTCATCTGGAGCTCAATGCGCTGCTCGGTGCGCTGGACTTTCCGGTGCTGTCCATCGACATGGCCGGCAGCATCGTCGCCGCCAACCGCAGCGCCGCGCAGTTGCTCGGCGTGCGTGTGGACGAGGTGCCGGGCATGGCGTTATCGCGCTACGCCGAGGATTTCGATCTGCCCGAACTGGTGCGCGCCAACAAGACGCGGATCAACGGCTTGCGGGTGAAGATCAAGGGCGATGTGTTCCTCGCCGATATCGCGCCGCTGCAGAATGAGCACGACGACAGCGAGGCACTGGCCGGCGCCGTGCTGACCCTGCATCGCGCCGACCGCGTTGGCGAGCGTATCTATCATGTGCGCAAGCAGGAACTGCGTGGCTTCGACTCGATCTTCCAGAGCTCGAAGGTCATGGCCGCGGTGGTCAAGGAAGCGCGGCGCATGGCGCCGCTGGATGCGCCGCTGCTGATCGAGGGCGAAACCGGTACGGGCAAGGAGTTGCTGGCGCGCGCCTGTCATCTGGCCAGTCCGCGTGGGCAGTCGCCTTTCATGGCGCTCAATTGCGCCGGGTTGCCCGAATCCATGGCCGAAACCGAGCTGTTTGGCTACGGCCCCGGCGCCTTCGAGGGCGCGCGTCCGGAAGGCAAGCTCGGTCTGCTGGAGCTGACTGCTGGCGGCTCGCTGTTTCTCGATGGCGTCGGCGAGATGAGCCCGCGCCTGCAGGCCAAGCTGCTGCGCTTTCTGCAGGACGGCTGCTTCCGCCGTGTCGGTAGCGACGAAGAGGTTTATCTGGACGTGCGGGTGATCTGCGCGACGCAGGTCGACCTATCCGAGCTCTGCGCCCGAGGCGAGTTCCGCCAGGATCTCTATCACCGCCTCAACGTGCTCAGCCTGCACATCCCGCCGTTGCGCGAGTGCCTCGACGGGCTGGAGCCGCTGGTCGAGCACTTTCTCGATTCCGCCAGCCGACAGATCGGCTGTGCGTTGCCCAAGCTGGCGCCACAGGCCTTCGAACGCATGGCCCATTACCACTGGCCGGGCAACGTGCGGCAGCTGGAGAACGTGCTGTTTCAGGCGGTTTCGCTATGCGATGGTGGCACGGTGAAGGCCGAACACATTCGCCTGCCGGATTACGGCGCGCCGCAGCCGCTCGGTGAATTTTCGGTCGACGGCAGCCTCGACGATATTCTCGGGCGCTTCGAGAAGGCGGTGCTGGAGCGCTTGTTCCGCGATCATCCGAGCAGCCGCCAGCTGGGCAAGCGTCTCGGTGTTTCCCATACCACCATCGCCAACAAGCTACGGCAGCACGGGTTGGGCAAGGACTAGGCGTAGGGGGCGCCGCGCGCACCCATGCTCCGCTGGCCCTGGCTGATGCCTGCAGTTTTCGGTGCGCACGGCGCACCCTACGGTTTTCAACGACTGCCGCGCCAGGCCTGTATTACGCGTTGTCGGAGTACCTGCCGATCCTGCAGGCGATCGATCATTCGCTCGGCCAGGTCGAGCCAGTAGGGATCGACCTTGGCCTGCACCATGCACGCACCCGAGGCAAGATTGGCCCAGGCCGGAGGCAGGCGGCCGTGACGCAGGGCGAAGCCGCCGTCACGGTCGCGTGCCAGGTAGCGTACGCGGGGGATGCCGGCCAGCAGGATACGGCCGTAGCACATCAGGCAGGGTTCGAGGCTGACGTAGAGGGTCAGACCTCGGCGGTCGACTTGCGCATGTTCGCTTTCGAGCTGGTCGAGCACCTGCATCTCGGCGTGGGCGGCGCTGGCGTAGGCCGGGGCGAACACCTGATTTCGACCGTTGCACAGCAGTTCACCTGCGCCATCCACCAACAAGGCGCCGACCGCATAACAGCCTTCCTCGACTGCCTGCAGGGCCTGTTCGCAACAGAGCCTGGCCCAGGTGTCATCGGCATGAGTGCTGGCTGGCGCCTGCTGCAACAGGGCGAGGTGTTCCGGGTGCATGCGTGCCTCCAAGGCCAAAAAGGCGTCTCGGGAGTATGGCTTGCCATGTGACTGGTGCCCTAGGGTCTGTACGAAAAGTCGTCGAGCGAAGGTCAGGCAAGGCAAAAACAGGCGAAGAGGCGGAGTTTACGAGCTGTAAATGAGCATTCTGAGCCTGTTTTTAACGCAGCATCACCGAGCGCAGGCACTTTTCGTACAGACACTACGACCTTGGTGCAATAGGCAGGGCAAGGGGCTGCGGCGACACTGAGCACGTCCCGATCATCCTGCGTGATTTGGGTGCAAGCGTTTCCGCATTCCTTTCGAGGAATGCCTTGAATGGGCGGGCGACCAATTGGTCGCCCTTTTTTTGCCCGGAATTTCGCCGGCGCTAGACGCCCTGGTTCAGCCGGTCGATCAGCGCGCGTACGCTGCCCGGCAGCGCATCCAGCTCACGGACCAGCATGCTGCGCTCGCGCACCGCCCAGGCTTCGTCCAGTTGCAGGATGGCCAGTTGCATGGTGCGGCTGTGCCGGCGTGCGGCCGACTCGGGAATGATGCCGATGCCGACGCCGCCTTCGATCATCCGGCAGATCGCCTCGAAGCTCGATACCTGGATACGCAGGGCCAGGTTGCCGCCGAGTTTCTCCACCTGTTCACGCAAAAAACTCAGCAGCGTACTGCCCTCGTGCAGGCCGATGTGCTGGTAGGCGAGGGTGTCGTTGAAGCTCACCGATTGCCGCCGCGCCAGCGCATGGCCCAGGGGTACGGCCAGCACCAGGCGGTCGGTGCTGAAGTGCAGCACCTGCAGCCCCGGCGCCTGCACCGGGCCGGCGATAATGCCCAGATCCGCCGCGCCATCGAGTACGCCACGAACTATGTCGCGGCTGAGGCGCTCCTGCAGGTCGACGGTGACCCCGGGGCGTTCGGCGAGAAAACCGGCCAGCACCTCGGGGAGAAACTCGGTCACTGCCGTGGTATTGGCGAAGATGCGGATATGCCCGGCGGCGTCGGTGCCGTATTCGGTGAATTCGCTTTTCAGGTAATCCACCTGGCGCATGATCAGCCGCGCATGCTGCAGCAGGCGTTGACCGGCCGGGGTCAGCTCGACGCCACGGCTGTCGCGATACAGCAGGCGGCTGCCGAGCTGGCTTTCCAGTGATTTGATCCGCGCGCTGGCGGCGGCCGGCGAAAGGAAGGCTTTGCGCGCGCCCTGGGTCAGGCTGGGGGACTCGGCGATATGGATGAACAGGCGCAGGTCGGGCAGATCGAAATGCATGGTGGCCATTTCCTGAGGTCATTCGTAGGAGCCTGCTTGCGGGCGATCACTGGCGATCTGTAAAGCATCGCCCGCAAGCGGGCTCCTACAGGATTCGTGTTAAGCATATCCGAACGCTGGTTTAAATAAATGCGGATTCTCTGAACGCATGCGGCATCGCATGCTCCAGCTCACACAAGAACCGAGCTGGAACCTGCCCCATGAGTGATTCTGCTTTTTCCGCCTGGATCGGTCGTAGTGAAGAAGTCCACGACCAACTCAGCCGCAACCTGGTCAAGCGCATCGCCGCCACCTTTGGCGAAGCCACACCGGCCCATGGCGAGGCGCTGCCGCCGCTGTGGCACTGGGCGTTTTTTCAAGAGCCGGTCGCCGAGAACGGTCTGGGCGAGGACGGCCATCCGGCGCGTGGTGGCTTCCTGCCGCCGGCCGACAACCGCAACCGCATGTGGGCCGGCGGCCGTATCGAGTTCATCCAGCCACTGCGGGTGGGTGGCGAAGCCAGCCGGGTATCGACCATCAAGCACATCGAGGAAAAGCACGGCCGCACCGGCGCGCTGCTGTTCGTCACCGTGCAGCACGACTACCTGCAGGACGGCCAACTGGCCATCCGCGAGGAGCAGGACATCGTCTACCGCGAGCCCAGCCCGCCCAAGGCCAGCAGCGGCGAGCCTCTGGTCGCTGGCGACTGGCGCGAGGCGGTCACGCCGTCCAGCACCCTGCTGTTTCGCTACAGCGCGGTGACCTTCAACGGCCACCGCATCCACTACGACTGGCCCTATGTCACCGAAAGCGAAGGCTACAGCGGCCTGGTGGTGCATGGCCCGCTGATTGCCACCCTGAACCTGCGCGCCTTCTGCCGCGCCAACCCGCAGGCGCGCCTGCGGCATTTCGCCTATCGCGGCCTGCGTCCGTTGATCGCACCGAACCCCTTCGAGGTGGGTGGGCGCATCAGTGGCGATGGCCATGCCGAGCTGTGGGCGGGTAACGAAGCCGGCCTGGCGCAGCGCGCCGAGGTGCAATTCGACTGATTTCTGACGGCAAACACTGATCCGTAGGAGCCCGGCGGGCGGCTAGCTCTTGCGGGCGATCAAAAACGAAGAGCATCGCCCGCAAGCGGGCTCCTACATAGCAAATAGCGCACGACCCGAGGGCGACTGATGAACCACAACAATAACGAAGAACTCAACGCGATCCGTGAAGGCGTGCGCGCACTCTGTGCGGAATTCCCGGCCGAATACTGGCGCAAGATCGATGAGGAGAAGGGCTTCCCGGAAGCCTTCGTCACGGCCATGACTGAAGCCGGCTGGCTGTCGGCGATGATCCCGGAAGAGTACGGCGGCTCGGGTCTGGGCCTGGCCGAGGCCTCGGTGATTCTCGAGGAGGTCAACCACTGCGGCGGCAACTCCGGCACCATCCACGGGCAGATGTACAACATGTTCACCCTGCTGCGTAACGGCAGCGAGGAGCAGAAGCGCCACTACCTGCCGAAGTTGGCCAGCGGCGAGCTGCGCCTGCAGTCGATGGGCGTCACCGAGCCGACCACCGGCACCGACACCACCAAGATCAAGACCACCGCCGTGCGCCAAGGCGACAAGTATGTGATCAACGGCCAGAAGGTGTGGATCTCGCGCGTGCAGCATTCCGATCTGATGATCCTGCTGGCGCGTACCACGCCGCTGGCCGAGGTGCAGCGCAAGTCCGAAGGCATGTCGATCTTCCTGGTCGACCTGCGCGAGGCCATCGGCAACGGCCTGACCGTGCAGCCGATCGCCAACATGGTCAACCACGAGACCAACGAGCTGTTCTTCGACAACCTGGAGATTCCCGCCAGCAGCCTGATCGGCGAAGAGGGCAAGGGTTTCCGCTACATCCTCGACGGCCTCAATGCCGAGCGCACGCTGATCGCTGCCGAGTGCATCGGCGATGGCCGTTGGTTCATCGAGAAGTCCGCGCAATATGCCCGCGATCGTGTGGTGTTCGGCCGGCCCATCGGCCAGAACCAGGGCGTGCAATTTCCCATCGCCGAGGCGCACATCGAGATCGAGGCCGCCGACCTGATGCGCTGGCGCGCCTGCGAGGAATACGACGCCGGGCGCAACGCTGGGGCAGCGGCGAACATGGCCAAGTACCTGGCGGCCAAGGCCAGCTGGGAGGCGGCCAACGCCTGCCTGCAGACCCATGGCGGCTTCGGTTTCGCCAACGAATACGACGTCGAGCGCAAGTTCCGCGAAACCCGCCTGTACCAGGTGGCGCCGATCTCCACCAACCTGATCCTGAGCTACGTGGCCGAGCATTTGCTCGAGCTGCCGCGTTCGTTCTGAGGCCGCGACCATGAGCAAGCACACTCAACAACTGGCCGCGTTCCTTGCCGAACTGTCCTACGAGCAGATTCCCGAGCACGTACTGGACCGCACTGAAGACCTGTTCCTCGACTGGCTCGGTTCGGCCCTGGCCAGCGAGGGCGCGCGGCCGATCCCGCTGTTCGAGGCCTATGCGCAGAAGATGGGCCCGGCCGATGGCCCCGCGCGCATCCTGGTCAATGGCCGTGGCACCTCGGCGTACTTCGCCGCGCTGGTCAACGGTGCGTCGTCTCATCTGGTGGAGCAGGACGACCTGCACAACAGCTCGGTGCTGCACCCGGCCACCGTGGTCTTCCCGGCCGCTTTGGCGGCGGCGCAGGACCTGGGCAAGTCCGGCCGCGAACTGCTGCTGGCCTCGGTGGCCGGCTACGAGGCGGGCATTCGCATCGGCGAATTCCTCGGTCGCTCGCATTACCGCATCTTCCACACCACGGCCACGGTGGGCACCCTGGCCGCTGCCGTGGCGGTGGGCAAGCTGCTGGACTTCGACCAGCAGCAGTTCATCCACCTGCTCGGTAATGCCGGTACCCAGGCCGCCGGGCTGTGGGAATTCCTGCGCGACGCCGCCGATTCCAAGCAGCTGCACACCGCCAAGGCGGCCGCCGATGGCCTGCTGGCCGCGTACCTCACCGAGCAGGGCCTGACCGGCGCGCAGAACATCCTCGAAGGCGAGCAGGGCATGGCCGCCGGCATGTCCCGCGATGCCGACCCAAGCAAGCTGTCGGACCGTCTCGGCCGGCGCTGGGCGCTGGTGGAAACCTCGTTCAAGTTTCACGCCTCCTGCCGCCACACCCATCCGGCGGCTGACGCGCTGCTCGACCTGATGCAGCGCGAAGGTTTGCGCCACCAGCAGATCGAGCGCGTCATCGCCCGCGTGCATCAGGGCGCCATCGATGTGCTCGGCCGCGTGACCGTGCCGCAGACCGTGCACCAGGCCAAGTTCTCCATGGGCACCGTGCTCGGCCTGATCGCCGTGCATGGCAGCGCGCAACTGACCGAGTTCGCCAACCTGGCCCTGCAGGACCCGGCCGTGGCCGCCTTCCGCGACAAGGTGCAGATGCGCCTGGACCCAGAGGTGGATGTGGCTTACCCGCAGCGCTGGCTGGGCCGCGTCGAGGTTCTCACCACCGATGGTCGCACTCTGCGTGGCGCCATCGACGAGCCCAAGGGCGACCCCGGCAACACCCTCAGCCGCGCCGAGCTGGAAGACAAGTTCCGTCGCCTGCTGGCTTTCGCTGGCCAGCGCAGCAGCGATGAGGCCGGCGTGCTGATCGAGCGGGTCTGGCGCCTGCGCCAGACCGACGACCTGAGCCAGTTGGCCTGACCGAGGACATGGACATGAACAACGCACAACAACCACGGCCACTGGATGGCATCACCGTGGTCAGCCTGGAGCACGCCATCGCCGCGCCGTTCTGCACCCGTCAACTCGCCGATCTCGGTGCGCGGGTGATCAAGGTCGAGCGCCCTGGCAGCGGCGATTTCGCCCGTGGCTATGACGAGCGCGTCAGCGGCCTGGCCTCGCATTTCGTCTGGACCAACCGCTCCAAGGAAAGCCTGACCCTCGACCTCAAGCAGGACGAGGCCACACAAGTGCTCGACAGCCTGCTGGTCAAGGCCGACGTGCTGGTGCAGAACCTCGCGCCCGGCGCTGCCGCGCGCATGGGGCTGTCATTCGAGGCGTTGCACCAACGCTTTCCCCAACTGATCGTCTGCGACATCTCCGGCTACGGCGAGGGCGGCCCGTACGAGCAGAAGAAGGCCTACGACTTGCTGATCCAGAGCGAGGGCGGCTTTCTCTCCGTCACCGGCGGGCCAGGCGAGGAGGAGATGGCCAAGGCCGGCTGCTCCATCGCCGATATCGCCGCCGGCATGTACGCCTACACCGGCGTGCTCTCGGCATTGATGCTGCGCGGCAAGACCGGCGTCGGCAGCCGCGTCGACGTGTCGATGCTGGAAAGCCTGGTGGAGTGGATGGGCTACCCGCTGTACTACGCCTACGACGGCGCCACGCCGCCGCCGCGCGCCGGCGCCGCGCACTCGACCATCTACCCCTACGGCCCGTTCCCGGCCGGCGACGGCGGCACGGTGATGCTCGGCCTGCAGAACGAGCGTGAGTGGCAGGCGTTCTGCGCCAAGGTGCTGGAGCAGCCGGAGCTGGCTGGCGACGAGCGCTTCTCGGCCAACTTCAAGCGCTCGGCCAACCGCGCCGAACTGCGTGCGCTGATCGTCGAAGCCTTCTCGCGCATGAGCACGGCGCAGGTCATCGAGCGCCTGGAGCTGGCGCAGATCGCCAATGCCCAGGTCAACGACATGGCTGGCGTCTGGGCTCACCCGCAACTCGAAGCGCGCCAGCGTTGGCGCCAGGTCGACAGCCCCAGCGGCAGCCTGCCGGCGCTGTTGCCGCCGGGGCGCAACAGCGCCTTCGAACCGCGCATGGATGCCATCCCGGCGTTGGGCCAGCACACCGATGCGTTGCTCGTCGAGCTGGGTTATGCCGCTGGCGATATCCAGCGCCTGCATGAACAGGGGGCGGTATGAACTCGCCTGTTTGCGGATTCAATCCGGTTGCGTGTCGTTGCGTAGGGTGCGCTGTGCGCACCGATGAATCCAGAAGCTGGTGCGCACGGCGCACCCTACGGGGCAAGGTATGAATTCACAGATCATTCGCAGCGCCCTGTTCGTGCCGGCGAGCCGCCCGGAGCGCATCCCCAAGGCGCTCGCCGTCGGTGCCGACGCGGTCATCGTCGACCTGGAAGACGCCGTGCAGGAGAGCCTCAAGGTCGAGGCCCGCGCCCATCTCGATGGCTTTCTCACCGCCAATCCAGAGGCTCGCTTGCTGGTGCGCATCAACGCGCCAGAGCATGCCGGCCATGGCGCCGATATCGAACTGTGCGGCCGTCATGCCGGTGTCATCGGCGTGCTGCTGCCCAAGGTGGAAAGTGCTGCGCAGGTGGCGCGTGTGGCGGCCTGCGGCAAGCCGGTGTGGCCGATCATCGAGAGTGCAGCGGGGCTGCTGGCGCTGGCGGAGATCGCCCGCAGCGAAGGCGTCGAGCGCCTGTCCTTCGGCGCCCTTGACCTGGGGCTGGACCTGGGCCTGAGCAGCGGCAGCGCCGCGGCCGAACGCATCCTCGACCAGGCCCGTTATGCCTTGCTGCTGCATTCGCGCACGGCCGGCCTGGCCGCACCGCTCGACAGCGTATTTCCCGCCATCGAGGACCGCGACGGCCTTGCCCGCACGACGCGCGATGCCCGCGACATGGGCTTCGACGGTTTGCTCTGCATCCACCCGACTCAGGTGGCGCTCGTCCACGACGCCTTGCGCCCGACCGACCAGGAATTGGCCTGGGCGCGCCGGGTGATGACGGCAGCCAGCCGCGGCGACGGAGTCTTCGTGGTCGACGGCCAGATGGTCGACGCTCCCGTACTCGGTCGCGCTCGTCGTCTGCTGCAACGCGCAGGAGAACCGTAGGAGCCCGCTTGCGGGCGATGCTTATCAGCCGATCGCCGGCAAGCCGGCTCCTACAAAAAACGGCTGGCTGCCAAGGCAGTCAGCCACCTTGTAACCACGTACCAACCTACAAAAACAATGAGGTAACGTCATGTTCAAACTCACCGCCAAGGCGCTCGCCTGCGCCGCCATTATGTCCTGTGCAGGCCTGGCTCAGGCTGCCGATGCGCCCATCCTGATCAAGTTCGCCCATGTGGTGGCAGACAACACACCCAAGGGGCAGGGCGCGCTGCTGTTCAAACAACTGGCCGAAGAGCGCCTGCCAGGCCGGGTGAAGGTAGAGGTCTACCCCAACTCGTCGCTGTTTGGCGACGGCAAGGAAATGGAGGCGCTGCTGCTCGGCGACGTGCAGATGCTGGCGCCGTCGCTGGCCAAGTTCGAGCAGTACGCCAAACCGATGCAGATCTTCGACCTGCCATTTCTGTTCGACAACATGGAGGCGGTCGATCGCTTCCAGGCCAGCCCGGAGGGTCGTGGGCTGCTGACCTCAATGGAAGACAAGAACATCACCGGCCTGGCTTACTGGCACAACGGCCTGAAGGTGATGTCGGCCAACAAGCCGCTGCGTGATCCGGCCGATGCCCGTGGCCTGAAATTCCGTGTGCAGGCGTCGGCGGTGCTCGAGGAGCAGTTCAAGGCGGTGCGCGCCAACCCGCGCAAGATGAGTTTTGCCGAGGTCTATCAGGGCCTGCAGACCGGCGTGGTCAACGGCACCGAGAACACCTGGTCGAACTACTACAGCCAGAAGGTGCACGAGGTGCAGAAGTACATGACCGAGTCCGATCATGGCCTGATCGACTACATGGTGATTACCAACACCAAGTTCTGGAAGGGTCTGCCGGATGACGTGCGCAGTGAGCTGGAAACCATCATGGCCGAGGTTTCCGTCGAGGTGAACAAGCAGGCTGATGAACTCAACCGCACGGCCAAGCAAGACATCGCCAAGGCTGGCACCACCGAGATCATCGAGCTGACCCCGCAGCAGCGCGCCGAATGGCGTGAGGCGATGCGCCCGGTATGGCAGAAGTTCGAGAAGGAGATCGGTGCCGAGCTGATCCAGGCGGCGGAGAAGTCCAACCAGGGCTGAGTGTTCCCTCTGGCATGAAAACGCCCGGCTTGTGCCGGGCGTTTTCATGTCGAATGAGGGCGTCGCGGCTAAAGCCCCTCCCACATTATTTTGTCAGCCCCTGACCGCAATTGGCTGTTGCAACTCGGCGCAGACCCTAACGCCGCGACGGTGTGACCTCATTACCCGTGTAGGAGCTCCGCCTCGGGGCGAAGCGATTGCAGCCATTGAGTGACTTCAGCGTTGGCCATGGCATTCGTCGCGGGGCGCGACTCCCACGATAAGCATCAACTCCGTGCTTTTGGGCTTAGCCTTCGGGGGCAGGCGATGAAAGTGGTATGCAGACGGACCGACGCTATCTTGTGGGAGGGGCTTTAGCCGCGATTTGGTAGCCGAACCTCAGAGCCCGGCCTCCTGCATCCACTTCGGCTTGGGATAGCGGCGATCGGATTTGCCCGCCTTGAGGATGGCGCCCGGCACCTCGTGGCCGATCAGGTCGGGCAGGGTGGCGGCGGCGTCGAGCAGGGCATCGAGGTTCACGCCGGTGTCCAGGCCCATGCGCTGGAACATGTGCACCAGATCCTCGGTGCAGATATTGCCGCTGGCACCCGGCGCGTAGGGGCAGCCACCGAGGCCGCCGAGCGAGGCGTCGAAGCGGTCGATGCCAGCATTCAGCGCCGCCAGTGCATTGGCCAGGCCCATGCCACGGGTGTTGTGAAAATGCGCGGTAAATACTGCTTCGGGCCAGCGCTGCAGGGCCTCGCGGCAGATACGCTCGACCTGTGCCGGGTCGGCCATGCCGGTGGTGTCGCACAGGGTCACGCCCTGTACGCCGATCTCCAGCAGACGCTCGGTCAGTTCATATACGCGCGTCTCGGGCACCTCGCCCTCGAAGGGGCAGCCGAAGGTGGTCGACAGCGAGGTGTTGATGAGCACGCCGCTGCCACGCGTCACCTCGATGATCTCGGCGAACTGCGCCAGCGACTGCTCCGGCGTCATGCGCAGGTTGGCCAGGCCGTGGGTGTCACTGGCCGACATCACCAGGTTGATCTCATCCACCTCGCACGACAGCGCGCGTTCGCAGCCCTTCACGTTGGGCACCAGCACGGTGTACTCCACGCCAGCCACGCGCTGGATGCCGCGCATCACCTCTTCGGCATCGCGCAGGTTGGGGATGGCTTTGGGCGAGGTGAAGGAGGTGACCTCGATCTTGGCCAGGCCGGTGTGGGACAGGCGGTCGATCAGGGCGATCTTGTCTTCGGTGGGGACAAAGGAGGCTTCGATCTGGAAGCCATCGCGAGTGGCGACGTCCTGGATGTAAAGGCGTTTGTTCATATCGTGTCCTGTTAGTGATCGTTCCCACGTCGAGGCGTCGAACCGTCCGCGTGGGAATGCATCTTGGGACGCTCTGCGTCCCGCTATCCACGGCGGAAGCGGAGCGTCTGGGGCTTGGCTCCCACGCGGAGCGTGGGAGCCATCGATATCCACCTACTCAGATAATCCCGCGCTCTCGCAGTCCTGCGACCTGTTCCGCGCTCAGGCCGAGGCCTTCGAGGATGTCGTCGTTGTGCTCTCCGAGCTGCGGGCCTCCGGTGCCGATACGGCCTGGCGTGCGGCTGAGCTTGGGTAGTACGCCCGGCACCTTGAGCGGGCCGACGCTGGTCTGCACCTGCTCGATCATCTGTCGCGCCAGGTAGTGCGGGTCCTGCACGATATCGGCGGCGGTGTAGGGATAGCCGGCCGGCACGCGCGCCCCCTTGAGCGCTTCGATCACTTCATCGCGGCCACGCTGGGCGGTCCATTCGGCGATGGCGCCGTCAATCAGCTCGGCATGCTGGCTGCGTCCGTCGTTCTGCGCCAGGCGCGGGTCGTTGCCCAGGTCGTCACGGCCGATCAGGCTCATCAGGCGCTTGTAGATGCTGTCGCCATTGCCGGCGATCAGCACGTAGCTGCCGTCGTTGCAGGGGTAGGAGTTGGACGGCGTGATGCCGGGCAGGGCGCTGCCGGCCGGCTCGCGGACGTAGCCGAAGGCGTCGTATTCGGGGATCAGGCTTTCCATCATGGCGAATACCGACTCGTACAGTGCCACGTCGATTTCCTGGCCTTCGCCGCTGCGCGCACGCTCCTGCAGGGCCAGCAGCACGCCAATCACACCGTACAGCGAGGACAGCGAGTCGCCGATGCTGATGCCCACGCGCACCGGTGCCTGGCCGGGGTAGCCGGAAAGGTGGCGCAGGCCGCCCATGGCTTCGCCGATCACGCCGAAGCCGGGCAGGTCGCGGTAGGGGCCGGTCTGCCCGTAGCCGGAGATGCGCAGCATGATCAGCCGCGGGTTGATCGCTTTCAGCGCCTCGTAGCTCAGGCCCCAGCCTTCCAGCGTGCCGGGGCGGAAGTTCTCCACCAGCACGTCGGCCTCACTCACCAACTTACGCACGATCTCCTGGGCTTCGGTTTGCTTCAGGTCGAGGGTCAGCGAGCGCTTGTTGCGCGACTGCACGTGCCACCAGAGCGAGGTGCCGTCCTTGATCTTGCGCCACTTGCGCAGCGGGTCGCCGACGCCCGGCGGCTCGATCTTGATCACGTCGGCGCCGAATTCGCCGAGCAGCTTGCTGGCGAAAGGGCCGGCGATGAGCTGGCCCATCTCGATCACCTTCAGCCCCTGCAGGGCCATGTTGCGGGTGTTGCTCTGAGTCATGGCTGCACCTGATTTGCCTGTGCGTTTCTCGTGGTGCGCAGAATGGCGCAGCGGCGCGGTGCCGACAATTGCCCAATGGTCAAGCTAGGCTTCGCGTATCACGAAGTGGCATGCTGTAAATCAGCTTTCTGGTAGCTTCGCTTCGCCAGGCACGAAATGGAGACCCTCATGCGCCGCATCGATTTCGTCACCCTCAAGCTGTTCGTCGCCATCGCCGACGAGCGCAGCCTGACCCGCGCCGCCGAACGCGAGCACCTGGCTCTTGCCGCAGTGAGCAAGCGCGTCAGCGACCTGGAAAACCAGCTGGGCATCGCTTTGCTCTATCGCCAGCCCAAGGGCGTCGAACTGACCCCGGCGGGCCACGCATTGCTGCACCATGCACGCAACATGATGGACAACCTCGAGCAGCTCAACGCCGATCTCAGCGAGTTCAGCGAAGGGGTGAAAGGCCATGTGCGCATCCACGCCAACACCTCGGCGGTGATCGAGTTTCTGCCCGAGGATCTGGCCAGTTTCAGCCGCCTGCACCCGCAGGTGAAGATCGACCTGGAAGAGCGGGTCAGCAGCGAGACCATCCGCGCCGTACGCGAGGGCCTGACCGATATCGGCATCTTCGCCGGGCATGTGCCGTCCGAGGATCTGCAGGTATTCACCTACCGTCACGATCAGTTGGTGCTGGTCACCCCGCGCGAGCATCCCCTGGCCGAACGCGACGGCCTGTTCCTGCGCGAGGCGGTGGGCTACGACTTCATCGGCCTGCAGCAGGACGCGTCCCTGCACAGCCTGCTGCAGCATTCGGCGCACAGCCAGGGCGTGGCCTTGCGCCTGCGCATTCAGGTGCGCAGCTTCGAGGCTATCTGCCGGATGATCCATACCGGTATGGGGGTTGGCGTATTGCCGGACCTGGCGGTGCGTACCTATTTGCCGGCGCTCGATGTGCGGGTGATCCCGCTGCACGATCCCTGGGCGCGGCGTAAACTCAAGGTGGCAGTGCGCAACCAGGACAACCTTTCGCTGACCGCGAAGCAGATGCTCGACCATCTGCGTAACAGCTCATCAACAGAGGATCTTTCAACACTGCCTTCGTGAATGCCGAAGGCTCGGTTGTTCAAATGTGAATTTCAGCGTGGGGGAGGGCGCAGTAGAGTCCGGGCCAATCGAAGGGTTTCTCCCTCGACGCTCAGACAAAAACAACAGGAGCCTTCCATGAAGTTTTATTTCGTCCGTCGTGGCCTGGCCGGTGTGCTTGCCGGTTGCGCACTCTCGGCGCACTCTCGGCACACGCAGCCGAGTCGCAGCCGACCGCCCCGATCTTGATCAAGTTCTCCCATATCACCGCCGACAGCACGCCGAAGGGCCAGGGTGCGCTGCTGTTCAAGAAGCTGGTAGAGGAGCGCCTGGCCGGCAAGGTCAAGGTCGATGTCTATGCCAACTCTTCGCTGTATGGCGATGGCAAGGAAATGGAAGCCCTGCTGCTGAGCTTCCTGATGATCATCACCTACATCCCGGCCGTGTCCATGGCCCTGCCGAACTGGCTGGGGATGAGCTGAGCAATTGTGTCTACCTCTGCGCCCGGCCTTGTGCCGGTTTTTTTATCTGCGCGCCTCGACGTATCCATGACGCTGTCGAATTGGCTCGCCATATGCCAGGCAGGGCTTCAAGACGATGGTCTTAGAGCGGTAAGACCATGGTCGAATGGCCTCACGAAGGGTCGGGGGATACAAAAGGCACCATACAAAAACAACTCCCCGTCGAGGTGATTCCATGAGTGCTGCGTCTCTTTACCCTGTGCGTCCCGAAGTGGCCGCGCGGACCCTCACTGACGAGGCCACGTACAAGGCCATGTACCAACAGTCCGTGGTCAACCCCGAGGGTTTCTGGCGCGAGCAGGGCAAGCGGATCGACTGGATCAAGCCCTACACCAAGGTCAAGCAAACCACCTTCGATGACCACCACGTCGATATCAAGTGGTACGCCGATGGCACCCTGAACGTCTCCTACAACTGCCTCGACCGTCATCTGGAAGAGCGTGGTGACCAGGTCGCGATCATCTGGGAAGGCGACGATCCTTCCGAGCACCGCGAGATCACCTATCGCCAACTGCACGAAGAGGTGAGCAAGTTCGCCAACGCCCTGCGTGGGCAGGACGTGCACCGTGGTGACGTCGTCACCATCTACATGCCGATGATTCCCGAAGCCGTGGTGGCGATGCTCGCCTGCGCGCGCATCGGCGCCATCCATTCCGTGGTTTTTGGCGGCTTCTCCCCGGAAGCGCTGGCTGGCCGCATCATCGACTGCAAGTCCAAGGTGGTGATCACCGCCGACGAGGGCTTGCGTGGTGGCCGCAAGGTGCCGCTGAAAGCCAACGTCGACGATGCGCTGACCAACCCGGAAACCGCCAGCGTGCAGAAGATCATCGTGGTCAAGCGCACCGGCTCCGACATCAAGTGGAACCAGCATCGCGACATCTGGTACGAAGACCTGATGAAGGTCGCTGGCAGCGTCTGCGCGCCGAAGGAAATGGGTGCTGAAGAAGCCCTGTTCATCCTCTACACCTCCGGCTCCACCGGTAAGCCCAAGGGCGTGCTGCACACCACCGGCGGTTACCTGACCTACGCTTCGCTGACCCATGAACGCGTGTTCGACTACCGTCCGGGCGAGGTCTTCTGGTGCACCGCCGACATCGGCTGGGTCACCGGCCACACCTACCTCGTCTACGGGCCGCTGTCCAACGGCGCCACTACCCTGATGTTCGAGGGCGTGCCGAACTATCCGGACGTGCGTCGCGTGGCGCAGATCGTCGACAAGCACAAGGTCAACATCCTCTATACCGCGCCGACCGCGATCCGCGCCATGATGGCTGAGGGCAAGGCCGCAGTCGAAGGTGCCGATGGTTCCAGCCTGCGTCTGTTGGGGTCTGTGGGTGAGCCGATCAACCCGGAAGCCTGGCAGTGGTACTACGAGAACGTTGGCCAGAGCCGCTGCCCGATCGTCGATACCTGGTGGCAGACCGAAACCGGTGCCTGCCTGATGACCCCGCTACCAGGTGCTCACGGCCTGAAGCCGGGCTCCGCCGCACGGCCGTTCTTCGGCGTGCAGCCGGCGCTGGTGGACAACCTGGGTAACATCATCGAAGGCCCTGCCGAGGGCAACCTGGTGATCATCGATTCCTGGCCGGGTCAGGCACGTACCCTGTACGGCGACCACGACCGCTTCGTCGACACCTACTTCAAGACCTTCCGCGGCATGTACTTCACTGGTGACGGTGCGCGCCGCGACGAAGATGGCTACTGGTGGATCACCGGTCGCGTCGATGATGTGCTCAACGTCTCCGGCCACCGCATGGGCACAGCCGAAGTAGAAAGCGCCATGGTCGCCCACCCGAAAGTGGCCGAGGCCGCGGTGGTTGGCGTACCGCACGACATCAAGGGTCAGGGCATCTACGTCTACGTCACCCTGAACGCTGGCGAGGAGTCTTCCGAGCAGTTGCGTCAGGAGCTGAAGAACTGGGTGCGTAAGGAGATTGGTCCGATTGCCACGCCGGACGTCATTCAGTGGGCGCCTGGCCTGCCGAAGACTCGCTCGGGCAAGATCATGCGCCGCATCCTGCGCAAGATCGCTACCGCCGAATACGACTCCCTCGGCGACATCTCCACGCTGGCCGATCCTGGCGTGGTGCAGCACCTCATCGACACGCATCGGCAGATGCAAGCCGCCTGCGCCTGATCGGTAACGGCAACCGAAAGCCCCGCCCGGCCACAAGCCCGGCGGGGCTTTCGTTTTGGGTTATGCCCTCCTTCGCCGTCGGCTTCTGCCGGAGCCGGCGGCGCCTCGCAAGGGCGCAGCGGCGCCGAACAACTGGTCGGCGCCGCGCAGAACATCTCCAGCGCCGCCAGCCAGCTGTCGGTGTCCACTCAGGAGCAGTCCCACGCAGCCACCAGCGTGGTCGGTGTGGTGGATCAGATCTCCGTGGCGCTGCGTGAGCAGACGGTCGCCAGTCAGGACGTGGCGCGCAATGTCGAGCGCATCGCACAGATGTCGATGGAGAACAGTGAGGCAGTGGCCGATACATCGCGTACCGCACAAGGCTTGCAGCAACTGGCGTTGTCGCTGGAAAAACAGGTGGCTTCCTTTCGTTTTTGACTAGGATGACAATGACGGAGTCTCCACGTCTTGTTCTATAAGGAAGCGCCTATGGGTATTGTCAGTCAGAGCATCTTTCCTCAGCCATTTCGGGCTGTGGGCTGCGCCGAGTGTCGCAACCCCGAGGCACTGGGATTCGACTTCACCATGGCCTTTCAGCTGATTCTGGATGTCGAGGAGCAGCGACCCTTCGCCTACGAGGCGCTGGTGCGTGGTGTCAACGGCGAGTCGGCGGGGGAGATTCTCGGACGGGTCAACGATGGCAACCGCTACCGTTTCGATCAGGCCTGCCGGGTCAAGGCCATCGAGCGGGCTGCGAAGCTCGGGCTGCTCGATATTCCGGATTGTCTGCTCAGCATCAACTTCCTGCCCAATGCGGTGTATCGCGCCGAGACCTGCATTCGCGCCACGCTGGAGGCGGCGCAGCGCTTTGACTTCCCGCGCGAACGGCTGATGTTCGAGGTGACCGAAGGCGAGCAGATCCATGATGCGGAGCACCTCAAGCGGATCTTCGCCGAGTATGGCAAGCAGGGCTTCACCACCGCCATCGACGATTTTGGCGCGGGCTACTCCGGGCTCAATCTGCTGGCCGAATTCCAACCGCACCTGCTCAAGCTGGACATGGCCCTGACCCGCGGCATCGATCAGGACCCGGTGCGCCAGGCCATCGTCGCCGGTATCGTGCTGGTCGCGCAGCGCCTGGGCATTCGCATCATCGCCGAGGGTATCGAAAGTGTTGGTGAGCGTGATGCGCTGATCGAGCTTGGTATCCGCTACATGCAGGGCTTTTTCTTCGCCAGGCCCGCGTTGGACAAGCTTTGTCTGCCCTAAGCGCAAACGCACCGCTGGTGGGGACAGTTAAGTGCTGACGTAGCGAATGTGAGCGGCACCCTGCCGCGAATCAGGGCGGCGTGCTATGGCCAAAAACGGATAACCCGCAGGTCACATCACCCCGTAGGAGGCGCGCCTCGCGGCGAATAGAAAGATCACCGCAAAGCCAAAGGCTTCGCCCCGGGGCGGGGCTCCTACTCAGGCTGCGTCAAGGGCTCTTCTCAGAGCGCGCCGAACACCTTCTTCGCCAGGCTGGTAGCGGCACCGGCCGGGTTCTGGCGGATGCTGGCTTCCTGCTTGGCAATCATCTCGAACAGGCCATCGAGTGCCTGTTCGGTCACGTAGCTTTCCACCGTGCTGCTCTTGGCGTCGACCACGCCAAAGCTGGCGGCCTGGCCGGCGAAGGCGTTGTACTGCTGGGCCAGACCGACCTGGTCGGTGGCCTGCTTGACGATGGGCAGGAACTTGGCGCGGATCTGTTCGCGGCTGCTCTTGTTCAGGTACTGGGTGGCCGAGTCCTGCGGGCCGCTGAGAATTGATTTGGCATCGGCCACGGTCATCTTCTTCACGGCATCGACCAGCAGCGCCTGGGCCTGTGGCACGGCGGCTTCGGCAGCCTTGTTCATGCTCGCTTCGAGCTGATCGACCTGGGCGCCCATGCCCATCATCTTCATGGTCTTGGCGGCTTTGCCGAGTTTGCCGGGCAGCTCGATGCGCACGTCCGGGTTGTTGCTGAATCCGCCGGGCGTGCCCAGTTGCTTGACGGCCACCTGGGCGCCCTGGATCAGCGCATCCTTGAGGCCGCCACTGGCATCCTGCTGGCTCAGGTTGGAGAGGGACAGAGCGAAGACGTTGGCCGAAAGCAGCAGGCCAGCGGCGAACGTGGTGAGGCGCAGCATGGTGTTCATCCTTGCATCGGGGGGGAAATGCTGTGAGCTTAACGGAGTCTGCGTTACTGGCAAGTCGGCCGATAGCCGTGGATGGGCAGCGCGTTTCGCTATGGCTATGATCAGGGCCATGAATTCGCCGCTGCTGCTCCGAAATCCTTGCCCGCCAGGCGCTTGCGACTGCCAGCGTGATGAGCTGCTGGACAGGCCGGGTGCCGATACCCGCGTGCTGCTGTTGACCCGGCAGGAGGAGCAGCGCCTGCTCGAACGCCTGGAAAACCTGCAGAGCCTGGAAGACCTTGAGCGCATGCAACAGCGCATGTTCGAGCAGTTGGGCATTCGCCTGCATATCGAGCCGGCCCATGGCGAGGTGCGCAGCATGCGCGGCATCCACATGCATTTTGATACTCATCCAGGGCTGTGTCGCAAAACCCGGCAGAGCATTCCGGCGGCGATCCGCCGGGCCATGGAGAAAAGGCCGGAAATCGCCTGGCGTCTGCTGGACTCCTTCGACCTGTTCGGTGGCTTGTAGGGGGTGCTACCAGGGCAGTGGTTGGCCGTCGTAGGCGTGGAAGCTGCCGCTGTGCTCGGGCCCCAGCGCATAGATCACCCGCAGCATTTCAGCGGCGGCCAGTTCGGCCGGACGCGCAGCGCTGGCGCCGCGAAAGGGCTGTGACAGCGGCGAAATCACTGTGCCGGGATGCAGGCTGAGCAGTCGTGCCTTGGGCTTGCTGCGTGCCAGCTCGATGGCTGCGGTCTTGATCAGCATGTTCAGCGCCGCCTTGGATGCACGGTAGGCGTACCAACCACCGAGGCGGTTGTCGCCGATGCTGCCGACCTTGGCCGAGAGCATGGCCATGGCACCCTGATTGTCCAGCAGAGGCAGAAAGTGGCGCAGCACCAGCGCCGGTCCCAGTGCGTTGACCTGAAATACCGCCTGCAGCGCATCGGCCTCGATGGCAGCCAGGCTTTTCTCTGGTGCGATACCGTCGCGGTGCAGCAGACCGGCCGTGTGCAGGATCAACTGATACGGTGCTTCGCCGGCCAGTGCGACTGCAGCTTCGGCGATGCTGGTGGGAGTTTCGAGATCGAGCGCAGGTGAGCTGCTGCGGCTCAGCTCACGCACGCTGGCGCAGTTTGGGTCGGCGCGCAGTAACCGGCAGAAGGCCTGGCCAATGCTGCCGCTGGCGCCAATCACCAGCGCCTTGTAGCCGTTGCCCAGGCTGTGCAGGGTCATGGTGTGGCAGCGCCCCGACGGAAGAACAGCGTGACCTGGCCCAGCTCGATGCCGAACTTGCTCATGGCTGAGCGGTTGATCAGGGTGTCGTCATCCATCAGGTACATCCAGTCGTCGAAGTAAACGACATAGGTTGTATCGTCCACCGGCAGGTTGAGGTGATAACGCCAGCGCAGGGCGTTGCCGGCCACTTCACCGATGGCTTCGCCGATCACATCGTCAGCGGTGCCGATCCAGCGTCCTTCGCCGTCCGGGGTCAGGGTCCAGACCCGGCGCTGACGGGTGCCGTCGCTGTACAGAAAGCGCTCGTCGAGGATCAGCTTGTCGCCCTCGCGGCGGCTCTGGATATCGACGTGGAAGCGCTTGATCACCTCACCGGAGCGATCCTGGAACATGCCCCAGGCCTGCACCGGCCCGGAGAAGTAGGTGGGCAGATCCAGCACGGGTTTCTCGTTGGCGTAACGCTCGACCGGGACCTGGCCGCAGCTGATCAGCAGCAGGCTGCTCAGCACGATCAATAGGGCTTTCATGTAGTACCTCATGGGTTAAGGCCAAGCAGGGCGGCACGCAGTTTCGGGCTGCGGGTCTGCGGGTCGAGCCAGATGGAGAAGAAGGCGCGGGCGAACTCCGGGTCGTCGATCACGTGCTGCAACTCACCGTCGACGTAGAAGCGGCAGCCCTCGCCGGGCAGGAATACGCCGGTGATGCGCGTGCCATCCTTCACGTCGACGAACGCCTGGCTCATCTGTTTCGTCCAGACGCTTTGCTGTTCGCTGTCGAGGGGCTCGCCGTTGATCCGGCGAATCTCGTCGAGGCTGGTATCGACCAGGGTTTCCCGGCTGATGGTGCGTCGGTAGGTCAGTTCCAGGGCGAAGGGCTGGGAGAAATCCACAGGCTGCGCCGGGCTCCACAGCTTGGCGTTGTAGACCGAAAAGCCGAACCAGCTGAAATCGCCGCTACCCACCAGACTGGCCTGCGGTAGTTGTTCACGCCAGCCGTCCTGGGTGGTGGCCTGCACTGGCTGGCCGAGCAGCAGCAAAAACAGCAATACGGCAGGGGGCAGAGGTCGAATCAGGGTGGCCATGGTCGTTGCCTCTGAGGCGGCTGACGGGGGCCGCGTCCAGCCGTTGATTCGGAGCCCGGCGGCGACGGGCGTTGAGTAAAAAAATCCGGCAACCAAAAAAGGGGAGAGAGTGTTGCCGGATTGCGCAGCTTGTTTGGGCTGACGTCGGTCGTGGCAAGCAGGCCTGGAGCAAGGTGTGCAAGCGTTGTACGAGCCCTGTTTGAATCCAATATATGTACAAAAAATAAAGTTGTACAGTTTTTGTATAGATGCGGGGCGCGAAGGTGGGCCTTACCGTTCATATGAGCGGCGCGTCTGGCGCGGCGTTAGGTGGGGCAATAGCAGCGCACGGGGGCGCTGTAGGCGGTGGGAGGGGTATCACCATGGCGGAGTCCGATGGACTTGATGGCCGAACGCTTGGCCAGTGAGGCGTACTGGCTGCATTAAAAACATCTGGGAAACTTGCATTCGGCCAGGCAGCTTCAAGAATGAAGTGATCGGATCAGGATTTCACCATGCCATCACTCTCGAGCTTCGGCAGGCGCGTTCGCAAACTCTGGCATGGTGCAGACCTGGCTCTGGTCGGTCAGCGCCGTGAGCGCCGCATGCGCATGCTGTCGAGTCTGGTGATGATCGTGATGGGCCTGCTCTGGGGGCTGTTCTTTTCCTCTCGCGGCTATTGGGCCATCGTCATCATGGATGTGACCATCATCCTCAGCGGTGTGGCGGTCTTCGCCCTGACGCTGCGCAACCAGGCCCGCAGCGCCAACCTGATTCTGTTCGGTGCGCTGATCCTTATCGTCGTCGCTTCGACCCTGCTGCTCGACCCGCCGACCCTCATGGCGCCGCGTGCGACACATCTCTATCTGCTACCGGTGGCTGTCGGCGTGTTGATGGCCTTCCGCGATGAGCCTCTGTGGCTGCGTTACGGTATGTCTCTGTTCTGCCTGCTGCTGTTCGTCGCCCTGGCGGCGTCGAACTGGCGACCCACCGATCTCTACGCACTGCCCGACGATGTGCGGCGTGTCGGCTCCTGGCTGCAGGCCGGCGTGGCCATGGTGCTGTTCTTCTTGCTCCTGCACATTCTGCAGACCGATACCGCCGAGCGCTCCGAACTGGATCGTGACCTGCGCGCGGCCATCCGCGAGGGGCAGTGCGTGCTGCACTACCAGCCGCAACTCAACGATGCAGGGCGAGTGGTGGGAGCCGAGGTGCTGATTCGCTGGCAGCACCCGCAGCGTGGGCTGCTGGCGCCAGGCGAGTTCATCGACCATGCCGAGAACACCGGGTTGATCATCCCCATTGGCCTGTGGGTGCTGGAGCAAACGGCCGCGCGCTTGCGGCAATGGAAGGATGACCCGCTCTTCGGCGACCTGGGCCTGGCGGTGAACATCAGCCAGAAGCAGTTCTCGCAAAGCAGTTTCGTCGCCGAAATTCTCGATCTGATCGAGCACCACGGTATCGATGCCCGGCGCCTGGAACTGGAGTTGACCGAAACGCTGATCGTGCATGACATGGAAGACCTCACGCGCAAGATGACGGCGCTGGTCGAACATGGCGTGCGCTTCTCGCTGGATGACTTCGGTACCGGCTTTTCTTCCCTCAGCCACCTCAAGCGTCTGCCGCTGAGCAAACTGAAAATAGACCGTTCGTTCATCTGCGACGTGCTCACCGATGCCAACAGCGAAACCATCGTGCGCACGGTGATCGCTCTGGGGCAGAGCATGGGCATGACGGTGATCGCCGAGGGCGTGGAAGCTGAGGCGCAGCATAGGTTTCTGGCGGACAACGGTTGCACTCAGTTCCAGGGATATCTGCTTGGCCGGCCGATGCCGTTGGTGGATTTCTCTACCTTCGTCCAGCGCCACAACGGCTGACGCCACCTTCCGTCCATCTACCATCTCCTGCCTGGAGTGAACTCCAGGCAAGCGGCCAATGTCTGTCTGCTGTCGGCCCATACCGGCAGAAATAGATGGCTATTGGCCGCTAGCGTGGCGTCTACGTCGCGGATTCTGCCTGGATCATGCTCGAGCGTTTTGTTCAGCGCGTGGCCGGCAACGTCCATCCCGTTCGCCGGGTTCGTCTGACTGCCACGTGAAGATCGCCCCATGTTTTTATCTCGTCATACTCCATTTCAACCTCGCATTCTCGGTGCCTGCCTGCTGCTCGGTGGCCTGCTCGGCGGCGTGCAGCCGTCACTGGCGGAAGAGGCCGCCAGTAACCAGCGCTGGGTCAGCGACAGCCTCAATACCTACGTGCGCAGCGGTCCTACCGATGGCTACCGGATTGTCGGCACCCTGGTTTCCGGGGAGAAAGTGGAGCTGTTGCGCACCCAGGGCGACTACAGCCAGGTGCGTAGCGCCAGCGGCAGCAGCGTCTGGATTCCCAGCCGCGACCTGCAGTCGGTGCCAGGCCAGGCCGAGCGTCTGCCGCAACTGGAACAGAAAGTCGCTGACCTCAGCGCTGAGCTCAAAGGCATCGACGACGCCTGGAAGGCGCGTGTGCAAGGCATGCAGGAAACCCTGGACTCGCGCAAGAAGCTCATCGACGAGCTGCAGGCCGCCCGTGGCGCGCTGGACGCCGAGCTGACCACTACCCGTTCGCAGCTACGCGATGCCCAGGCGCAACTGGGTGAAGAACAGCAGCAGGTGCTGATGCGCTACATGGCCTATGGCGGCAGCATCGCTGGTGCCGGGCTGCTGCTCGGGCTGATTCTGCCGACCATGCTGCGGGTCAAGCGCAAGCGTAATGATCAGTGGGTGTGATTGATCAGGCGCGAGCGGTCAGATGACGGGCGATGCCCTTCTTCAGCGGTAGCAGGCCCTGTGCCACGCGCAGGCCAGCGCCGCGCAGCAGGCGCACGGGCAGCTGATCGTTGGTGTACAGCTCCACCAGCAGGTTGGTGGCCTGGTACAGCGGCCAGGTGGCCAGGCGTAGCTGGCGCTCGTAGCGCGCCAATGGCGCAGGCGCACCGATGTCCCGGCGTTTGCCATGGGTGGCCAGCAGTGCGTCGCTGAGCAGTTGCACACCGATCAGGCCGAAGTTGAATCCGTGTGCGGTGACCGGATGCATGCCCACGGCGGCATCGCCGAGCAGGGCGCAGCGGTGGCCGACCATGCGTCGCGCGTAGGCGCCCACCAGCGGATAGGCATGGCGGCTGCTGACCAGTTGCATGGCACCCAGACGGCGGTCGAAGCGCCGCTCCATCTCGCGGGCGAAGCTGGCTTCGTCGAGTTTCTGCAGGCGTTCTATTTCGCGCGGCGGCAGGGTCAGCACGGTGGACGACTGCCGGCCGTTCAGAGGCAACAGGGCCAGGGTCTGGCCGTAGCCGAACCATTCCCAGGCTATTTGCTGGTGCTCCCGTTCGTGCTGCATGCGGCACACCAGCATGCTCTTGCCGAAGTCCTTGAGCTGCGCGCCGATACCGAGCTGGCGGCGCGTCTCCGAGAAGCGGCTGTCGGCGGCGACCAGCAGGCGTGGTTGCAGCACCTGGCCATCGTGTAGCACCAGTTTCACTTCGCCTGCACGCTGTTCGATGGTGCGTATGCTGGCGTCGCACAGCAATTGCACGTCGGCGCAGTCGCTGACCGCCTGATAGGCTGTGCGACGAATGGCCTGGTTGGCCACCAGATGGCCGAGGTGCTCGGCGCCGGCTTGCTCGGCGCGGATCTTCAACGCGAACAGCGAGGGGCCGTTGAACACCTGGGCATCGCGCAGCACGGCAACCTCTTCGCTGGGCAGGCGCGCCCACAGGCCGAGGCGTTCGAGCAGCGTCTGCGAGCCATGGGTGAGGGCGATCTCGCGGCCATCGAAGGCCGGTTCGGCCAGTGCCTGCTCGGCCTGGCGCTCCAGCACCACGATGGACAGGCCATGTCCGGACAGGGTGCGTGCCAGACACAGGCCAGCCGGGCCGGCGCCGACGATGACGATATCGGGTGACATGCTGCAGCTCTCCGTGCGGATGACCAGTAGGGCGGGTGAAACCCGCCATGCGCCGGTGCGAGTCTAGGTCGCCGCAACGCCGCCGATATTGTCCGGGATCATGCCGAGGGCTGAATCTGTTGTGTGGGGCGCAGGCGATGAGTTGGCATTAAATATTGTTGTTATTACAACTTTATCTGGCTTGATAGGCGTAATTTTCGGGTTTGCTGTGGTGTGCGTTGTCTGAACTACAAAAATAATTCGGATTTGGAGTCGATGCTATGCATCCTCAATTTTCTGCAGTTGCCGATCAGCGAACGGCCTTCGCTCAGGAGGCGTTCTCGTGAAACTGGCTCTGGTCGGCGATATCGGTGGTACCAACGCACGCTTTGCCCTGTGGCGTGACGAGCAACTGGAGGCGGTGCAGGTTCTGCCGACCGCCGATTTCGCAGGGCCGGAACAGGCCATCGTCGCCTATCTGCAAGCCCAGGGGCTGCCGCTGGGGTCCATCGGCTCGGTGTGCCTGGCCTGCGCCGGGCCGGTCAGCGGCAAGCTGTTCCGCTTCACCAACAATCACTGGCGTACCGATCTTACGGCGTTCTGCGAGGCATTGCAGATCGACCGCTTACAGATGATCAACGACTTCTCCGCCATGGCCCTGGGCATGACCCGCATCGCCGAGCATGAGCGTGTGCAGGTGTGCCCGGGCGAGCCGCAGGCAGACCGTCCGGCCTTGGCGATCGGCGCCGGCACTGGCCTCGGTGTCAGTACGCTGCTCGCGCAAGCAGATGGTCGCTGGCTGGTATTGCCGGGGGAGGGTGGTCACGTTGATCTACCCATCGGCAGCCCGCGCGAGGTCGAGCTCTGGCAGATTCTTTATCGGCAACTGGGCCATGTGCGCGCCGAAGACGTGCTCAGTGGCAACGGCCTGCTGGTGCTGTATCGAGCCATCTGTGAGCTGGACGGTCAGCCTTTGCTGCACGCGACGCCAGCGGCCATCACTACCGCAGGTCTGGCCGGCGAGCCCGTCGCCGCTGCGGTGCTGGAACAGTTCAGTTGCTGGCTCGGCCGCGCTGCTGGCAACAACGTGCTGACCCTGGGCGCGCGCGGTGGGGGGTATATCGTTGGCGGTGTGGTGCCGCGTTTTGCCGAGCGTTTTCTTGCCAGCGGTTTTGCCAAGAGTTTCCGCGACAAGGGTTGTATGAGCCATTACCTTGACGGCATTCCGGTGTGGCTGGTGACGGCCGAGTACCCCGGCCTGACCGGCGCCGGCGTGGCCTTGCAACAGGCGTCGGAGCGTAGCCCGTAGCCGGATGCAATCCGGGGCGATTCCTGCTCCGGTTCCCGGATTTCATCCGGGCTACAACAATCCCGCCACCAGGCGCCCGAGCACTTCCATGGCCTGTTCGCTGCGCGGGTTCCACGGGTGGCCGTAGTTCAGCCGTGCGCAGTGGCGAAAGCCCTGGCTGGCGGAGAAGATCGGCCCCGGCGCCAGGCTTATGCCCTGGGCCAGGGCCAGGCGCAGCAGTTGTAGCGAATCCAGGCGTTCGGGGAATTCGAACCAGAGGAAGTAGCCACCCGAAGGTCGCGTGACCCGCGTGCTGGCGGGAAAGTGTCGGGCGGCGGAGGCGAGCATCGCGCTCTGCTGCATTTCCAGGGCGTGGCGCAGCTTGCGCAGGTGACGGTCGTAGCCACCGTGCTGCAGGTAGTCGGCCAATGCCGTCTGGGCCGGTACCGAGGGCGAGATGGTGGTCATCAGCTTGAGCCGGGCGATCTGCTCGGCATAGCGCCCACCGGCCACCCAGCCGATGCGATAGCCCGGCGCCAGGCTCTTGGAGAAGGAGCTGCAATGCATCACCAGCCCGTCGCGGTCGAAGCTCTTCACCGGCTTGGGCGGGTGGCTGCCGAAGTACAGCTCGGCGTACACGTCGTCTTCGATCAGCGGTACCTGATGCTCGACCAGCAGCTCATACAGCGCCTGCTTCTTCTCCTCGCTCATGCTGGCGCCGAGCGGGTTCTGCAGGCTGCTCATGAACCAGCAGGCCTTGATCGGCAGTTGCTTGAGGCTCTCCGACAGGGCACCCAGGTCGATGCCCTCGCGCGGGTGCACGGGGATTTCCACGGCCTTGAGCTGCAGTCGCTCCAGCACCTGCAGGCAGGCGTAGAAGGTGGGGGACTCGATGGCCACCAGGTCGCCCGGTTGGGTCACGCACTGCAGGCAGAGGTTGAGCGCCTCCAGGGCGCCGTTGCTGATCACCAGCTCCTCCATCGGCAGCATCACGCCGCTGACCATGTAGCGCAGGGCGATCTGCCGGCGCAGGTCGGCGTTGCCGGCGGTCATGTCGGCGATGATCTCGTGCGGCGAGAGCCTGCGCAGCGCGTGCGCCATGCTCTTGGCCAGACGCGGCAGCGGAAACAGATCCGGGCTGGGGAAGGCCGAGCCGAAGGGTACGGTATGCGGGTCCTTGAGCGAGGCGAGCACGGAGAACACCAGTTCGCTGACATCGACTTCGGTGGTTTGCGCGGCGTGGGCGGTCAGTTCCGGTTCGTGCAGCGGGCGCTTGGCGTGTTCGCGGACGAAGTAACCGGAACGGGCGCGCGCCTGGATCAGGCCGCGATCTTCCAGCAGGTAGTAGGCCTGGAACACGGTGGACGGGCTGACGCCGTAGGTGCGGCTGGCATGGCGCACTGAGGGCACCTTCTCGCCAGGGCCGAGCACGCCGGTACGAATCAGCTCGGCAATCTCGTCGGCGAATTTTTCGTAGCGTTTCATCCTGTCCTGGTTCACCGGCGCAAAGGGTAAGGACGAACACTTTACGGGGTGAGCGGCAGACATGGCAGTGCCTCGTGAAGGGGGACGTATCTCGAATCGCCCAGGATTGCATCGGGCTACAACGCTTGCTCCCCTCTCCCATTCATGGGAGAGGGGCCGGGGGAGAGGGTTAGATACACCTCCGTGTAACCGTTACCCCCTCTCCCTAGCCCTCTCCCCGTGGGGGAGAGGGGATTGATCGTGTCCACCTTTCGTTAGGTGAACAGCACGGTTTACTGCGACTCAACGCAGCGGCGCGAGGAAGGTGCTCTTGGTGCTCACATGGCTCTGCGAATCGGCCTTGTCGCGCACTTCGAAACGCAGGGTCTGCGGCCCGGCAGCGTTGTGCGAGGCCGTCAGCGCGACGCTTACCGGCAGGTCGCGAATCTCCCCCGGCGCCAGGTTCAGCGTGCTCGGGCCATGCAGTTCGAAGTCGCCGGGCTCGACCAGGCTGATGGCATAGCTGCGCGCTTGCTGGGTCTTGTTGATGATCTTCAGGCTGTAGATGTTTTCGATCTGGCCCAGAGCGTTCTCGCGGAACAGGCCACGGTCACGGGTCACGTCCAGCGAGATCAGCGGGCGTTCGGCCAGGGCCCAGGTGAAGGCGCCGATCATCACCGCCAACATCGCCGCGTAGCCGATCAGGCGCGGGCGCAACCAGTGGGTCTTGCCGCCGGCCAGCTCGTTCTCGGAGCTGTAGCGCACCAGGCCGCGGGCATAGCCGAGCTTGTCCATCACGCTGTCGCAGGCATCGACGCAGGCGCCGCAGCCGATGCATTCCAGTTGCAGGCCGTCGCGGATGTCGATGCCGGTGGGGCAGACCTGTACGCACATCGTGCAGTCGATGCAGTCGCCCAGACCTTCGGCCTTGTAGTCGGCGTCCTTGCGGCGCGGGCCACGGGTTTCGCCACGGGCGGCGTCGTAGGAGATGACCAGTGTATCGCTGTCGAACATCACGCTCTGGAAGCGCGAGTAGGGGCACATGTCGCGGCACACCTTCTCGCGCAGCCAGCCGGCATTGATATAGGTGGCGGCAGTGAAGAACAGCACCCAGAAGGCCGTGGTGGCACCGACTTGGAAGGTCGCCAGGTCCACCGTCAACTGACGCACTGGGGTGAAGTAGCCGACGAAGGCCAGTGCCGTGACCAGGCTGACCGCGAGCCACAGGCCGTGCTTGGCGCTGCGCCGGGCCAGTTTTTGCAGCGACCAGGGCGCAGCGTCGAGCTTGATGCGCTGGCCGCGGTCGCCCTCGGTGATCTGCTCCACGCGCATGAACACCCAGGTCCATACGCTCTGCGGGCAGGCGTAGCCGCACCAGACGCGGCCAGCGAGTACGGTGATGAAGAACAGGCCGAAGGCGGCGATGATCAGGATCGCCGAAAGCAGGATGAAATCCTGCGGCCAGAAGGTCGCGCCGAAGATATGGAACTGGCGGTTATCCAAGTCCCAGAGCACCGCCTGGCGGCCATTCCAGTCGATCCAGGCGGTGCCGAAGAACAGCAGGAACAGCAAGCCGGCACCGAGCAGGCGCAGGTTGCGAAAGCGTCCGGTGAAGCTGCGCGTGTGGATCGGGCCGCCGGCCTGGGCCGGCGTCAGGCGAGTGGGTTTGGCGGGGTCGATGCTCTCGACGGCCCGCACGGGGATCAGCTCGGTCATGTCGTTGCCCTCATCAGGCGTTTATTCAGGCTGGCGCCATGATCCGAGTGGGGCTGTTTACAAAACAGACTCAGGTTTTTGATAAAAAAGCGGATCAGATGATTGCGTCGAGCGCAGGGAAAAGTGCCACGCAGGCCGCCAGGCCTCGCCATTGCTGAGGCCAGGAGCCTTAAGGTCGAGCGGTGCAGATACCGCCCTGCGACATCGCGCCGCGCCAATCGGTGCCCTGTGCAGGTCACTGTCGTACCCATCTGATCTGGTTTTTTAAGGCTTTTCTGGCGCTGTTCTCGGTACACGCCCGGCAGGCATAGTTGACACCCCGTGATCAGGAGGCCTGCCTGTATGTACCAATACGATGATTATGACCGCGCGCTGGTGCGCGAGCGCGTCGCCCAGTTCCGCGACCAGGTACAGCGGCGCCTGGCCGATGAACTGAGCGAGGAGGAGTTTCTGCCGCTGCGCCTGCAGAACGGCCTGTACCTGCAAAAGCATGCCTACATGCTGCGCGTAGCCATTCCCTACGGCACCCTCTCGGCCAAGCAGATGCGTGCGCTGGCGCATATCGCCCGCGAGTACGATCGTGGTTACGGCCACTTCACCACGCGGCAGAACATCCAGTTCAACTGGGTCGAGCTCGAGCGTGTGCCGGACATCCTCGACTGGCTGGCCGATCACGACATGCATGCCATCCAGACTTCCGGCAACTGCGTACGCAACGTCACTACCGAGGCTTTCGCCGGCGTCGCTGCCGACGAGTACCTCGACCCACGCCCACTGGCCGAGATCCTCCGTCAGTGGTCGACGGTCAATCCGGAATTCCTCTTCTTGCCGCGCAAGTTCAAGATCGCCCTGTGTGCAGCTGAGCAGGACCGCGCAGCCGTTCAGGTGCATGACATCGGCCTGCAGCTGTATCGCGACCAGGCCAACGAGCTGCGTCTGCGTGTGCTGGTCGGCGGCGGCCTTGGGCGTACGCCGATCATCGCCCAGACCCTGCGCGAGGGTCTGCACTGGCAGGACTGCCTGTCCTACGTCGAGGCCATCCTGCGCGTGTACAACCGCCATGGCCGGCGCGACAACAAGTACAAGGCGCGGATCAAGATTCTGGTCAAGGCGCTGGGCATCGAGGCCTTCGCTAATGAGGTGGAGCGCGAGTGGCAGCCGATCAAGGACGGCCCGGCGCAACTGACCGAGGAAGAGTACCAGCGCGTCGCGGCCTCCTTCCACAAACCGGCCTACGTGCCGCAGGACACCCTCGACCTCGACTTCGGTACCCACCTGGCGCGCGACGAGGCCTTCGCCCGTTGGGTTTCGCGCAATGTCATGGCACACCAGGTGCCCGGTTACCTCAGCGTGGTGCTGTCGACCAAGCCCGGCATCAGCGCTCCGCCCGGCGACGTCACGGCCGAGCAGATGGAGGCCGTGGCCGACTGGAGCGAGCGCTACGGTTTCGGCGAGATTCGCGTCGCCCACGAACAGAATCTGGTGCTGCCCGATGTACGCAAGGCCGACCTCTACGCGCTATGGCGGGAGGCCGAAGCGGCCGGGCTGGGCACGGCCAACGCCGGGTTGCTCACCGACATCATCGCCTGCCCCGGTGGTGATTTCTGCTCGCTGGCCAACGCCAAGTCGATCCCCATTGCCCAGGCCATCCAGCAGCGTTTCGACGATCTCGACTACCTGCATGATCTGGGCGAGCTGAGCCTGAACATCTCCGGCTGTATGAACGCCTGCGGCCATCACCATATCGGTAACATCGGTATCCTCGGCGTCGACAAGAACGGCAGCGAGTGGTACCAGCTGACCCTCGGTGGTAGCCAGGGCCAGCAGGCGGCGCTGGGCAAGGTGATCGGCCCGTCGTTCGCTGCCGAGCAGGTGCCCGAAGTGATCGAGCGTATCGTACGCACCTACGTCGATCAGCGGCAGGTCAACGAAGGCTTTCTCGACACCTTCCAGCGCATCGGCCTGGAGCCATTCAAGGCGAGCGTTTACAGCCGCGAGGAGGTGGTATGAACAACCTGATTCGCCTGGTCGAGGGCCAGGCCTGCATCGTCGACAACGATCCCTGGGAGCTCGATGTGGAGGCTGACGCGCCGTTGATCCTGCCGCTTGCGGCCTGGCGTGAGCGGCAGTCTGTGGAGGTGCTGGAGGGTAGGACGATGAGCGCCGATGGCCTGCTGCTGCAGGTGGATGACGATCCAGAGGCGCTGCAGCCGTTTCTCAGCAGTCTGCCGTTGATCGCCATCGACTTCCCCAGTTTTCGCGATGGCCGTGGCTACAGCCAGGCCTACCTGCTACGTACCCGCCTGGGCTGGCGCGGCGAGTTGCGCGCGGTGGGCGATGTGCTGCGCGACCAGTTGGCGCACATGCGCCAGTGCGGCTTCGATGCCTTCGCCGTGCGCGCCGACAAATCGCTGGAAGATGCACTCAAGGGCCTGCAAGGGCTCAGTGTGTTGTATGGTCGCTCGGTTATCGAGCCGCGTCCGCTGTTTCGTCGGGGGCGCCATAAGGAGGAGTCGGGATCATGATGGTGCGTGGCCTGTTCTGGCTGGTATTGCTGCAATTGTTCGGCGTGGCGCTCAATCACTGGCTATTGCCGATGCTGCCAGCCTCGATCATCGGCCTGCTGCTGCTCTCGGTCTGGCTGATGTGGCGCGGCGCCGTGCCTGAGCCGCTGCAGCAGGCCGCCGGTGGTTTACTGCCTTACCTGCCGCTGCTGCTGGCCGTACCAGCCTCGGGGATCATGACCAGCAGCGATCTGCTGCTCGGTGAGCTGCCGGTGATTGCCACCGCATTGGTGCTGTCGCTGCTGGTCACCGTGCCATTCTGCGGCTGGCTGTTGCAGACGCTGATCCGCCGTCAGGAGCGCAAGGGATGACATTGCTGACTCATCATCCGCTGTTCGCCATCGCCCTGACGCTGGCCGCCTTTCTGATCGCCGCCTGGCTCTATCGCCGCAGCGGCTGGCTGCTGCTGCAGCCGGTTCTGGTGTCGGTCACGCTGATTGTCACCACTTTGCTGTTGTGCGGGGTGGATTACGCCACCTACCGCGTTGGCGCCGAGCCCGTTGCCTGGCTGCTGGGGCCGGCCACCGTGGCGCTGGCGGTGCCGCTGCAGCACAACATCAAGCGCATCCGCCAGTTGTTCTGGCCGGTGATGATCACCCTGACGGCCGGCGGCGTCCTGTCGGTGGCGCTGACCCTGGCCATCGGCTGGGTGCTGGGCGCCGACTGGAGCGTGGTGATGAGCCTGGCGCCGAAGTTCGTGACCATGCCGATTGCCATGCCGGTGGCCGAGCAGATCGGCGGCGTCGCTTCGCTGGCTGCGGTGATGGTCATGCTCACCGGGGTGATTGGCACGGCCATGGGGCCGCTGCTGCTGCGCTGGGCTGGCGTCGATCACCCCGCGGCCCGTGGCCTGAGCTACGGCATCAATGCCCATGCCATTGGCACCGCCCATGCCTTGCAGGAAGGGGAGGAGTGCGGCGCCTTCGCCGCCCTGGCGATGAGCCTGCTGGGCATCGGCACCGCCTTGCTGTTGCCACTGCTGCTGGCCTGATTCGGGCGGGATTCCGCCATTTCCAGGGGGCTCCCCCCGTGAATCTGGCGAGTTCCCGCCAGCCCCGTGCCGGCTGTGTGGCAGAAAGCCGCACAGGGACTGCTGAATCCTTTCAGCGGCACGCATATTGCTCCAGAACGCGGCGCGATCGGAATACGCCCGCCAAGAGGCCTGGAAACACCCTTCCTCCCGCCGCGCCGCAGATCTGCGGCTATCGCCCATGTGCGGCCCAAACGGCCGCTGCCCGAAACCTTGCCTGCACGGCTGTTGTCGTCGTGCGATGAACTGGACTGTCCCATGAAGAAAATCCTGCTGACGCTGCTTTGTCTCAGCGTGATCGGTTGCTCCAAGCCCCGCGAGCCCGAGAAAACCGTCGACGTGCTGCTGATCGGCGCTGGCGTGATGAGCGCCACCCTCGGCACCTACCTCCACGAGCTGCAGCCGGACTGGAGCATTGAAATCTATGAGCGTCTCGACCAGGTAGCCGCCGAAAGCTCCAACGGCTGGAACAATGCCGGCACCGGCCACTCAGCCTTTTGCGAGCTGAACTACACCCCGGAAACCGCCGACGGTGGCATCGATATCAGCAAGGCGATCGCGATCAACGAGTCGTTCGAGATCTCCAAGCAGTTCTGGGCCACCCAGGTCGAGCGCGAGGTGCTGAGCAAGCCCAAGAGCTTCATCAACATCACCCCGCACATGAGCTTCGTCTGGGGCGACGACAACGTCGAATACCTGCGCAAGCGCCATGCTGCGCTGCAGCACAGCAACCTGTTCCGTGGCATGGAGTTCACCGAAGACCACGCGCAGATTGCCCAGTGGGTGCCGCTGGTCATGCAAGGTCGCGATCCGCAGCAGAAGGTCGCCGCCACCCGTATGGCCATCGGCACCGACGTCAACTTCGGCGAGATCACCCGTCAGCTGATCGACTCGCTGATCGGCAAGGAGCAGGCCAGCCTGCACCTGGAGCACGAAGTCCGCGACCTCAAGCGCAACGATGACGGCACCTGGCGTGTGACCGTCGCCGACCTGGCCAAGGGCGGCGCCGAGCAGAGCATCAACGCGCGCTTTGTGTTCATCGGCGCTGGTGGTGGCGCGCTCAAGCTGCTGCAGAAATCCGGTATCGAAGAAGCCAAGGGCTACGCCGGTTTCCCGGTCGGTGGCCAGTTCCTGATGACGCGTAATCAGGACGTGGTTGCCCAGCACCTGGCCAAGGTCTACGGCAAGGCTTCGGTCGGCTCGCCGCCCATGTCCGTGCCGCACCTGGACACTCGCGTGATCGACGGCGAGAACGTGCTGCTGTTCGGCCCGTTCGCCACCTTCTCCACCAAGTACCTGAAGAACGGCTCGCTGCTCGACATGTTCAGCAGCATGACCACCGACAACTTCATGCCGATGGTCAACGCCGGCATTGACAACTGGTCGCTGAGCACCTACCTGATGGGTCAGCTGATGCTCAGCCAGGAAGACCGCATGGCCTCGCTGCGCGAGTACTTCCCGCAGGCGCAGGACGCCGACTGGGAGCTGATCAATGCCGGCCAACGCGTGCAGATCATCAAGAAGGATACCGAGAAGGGCGGCGTGCTGCAGTTCGGCACCGAAGTGGTGACCTCGGCCGATGGCAGCATCAGCGCACTGCTGGGCGCCTCGCCGGGTGCTTCCACCGCCGCGCCGATCATGCTGCACCTGATCGAGAAGGCCTTCGCCGACAAGGTCGCCACCCCTGAGTGGCAGGAGCGCCTGAAGGAGATCATCCCGTCCTACGGGCAGAAGCTGAACGACGACCTGGCACTGACCAACCGCATCCGCCAGTGGAGCAGCGAGCGTCTCGAGCTGCAGCACATCGAAGTGGCGCCGGACGTGGAAATGGCCGCCGAGCCCGAGCCGGCTGCTGTGACTCTGTAAGGCTTTAACCGCTGTAAAGAAACCCGCCCTGCGTGATGCGCACGGCGGGT
>NZ_JAOCLK010000025.1:0-71078 GCF_029845265.1 Ectopseudomonas oleovorans | reverse complement strand
GCGCGTGGTTGAGTCGGTGGTGAGTGCTGCAACGATTCATGGCGCCAATCATCTGGCGAAAGCGGCAAAAAAGGCGTTTACCGACGAATGGAATGAGGGGTCATTCGTCTTTCTGCGTATGACTGGCCAGGCGCTCGAGTGCCGCGCGTAGCTTGGGGTCGCTGATGCCTTCGGCCGTTGCCTGAATGCTTTGTGCGGCGCTATTGGACAAGTGCAAGGTGCGACCGGTTCCACGATTCTGGCCGCCTTGAGGTTGCACCTTGAACATGATTTTCGTTAAGGTCGCGAATTCTTCGAGTGCCTGTAGTTGTCGTTGCAGTCTTCTTTGCTGATAACGCAGGCGTGTTGCCCAGTGGCCATCGGTCACGATCAATAGCAAACAGCCGTCGCGCCAGGACGCTACATGACAGTGTTCCCGGGCAGCAGGCTGTAGCTGGCTATCGACAAGACGCTGCAGGTGGGTAAGGCGTTGCGCCTGACCGAACAGCGCTTTCAGGGGCTTGGCTTCGCGTAACAGCTTAGCGGGTGCCTGGGCCGGCAAGGGACGAAACGTCATGGCAGGAAGCCTTAAATTGCAGAGCCGTCATGGTAGCAGAGCGTGCTACCGGCCTGTGTTCTGCGAAAAGGGGAAGCCATGCATATCATCTTGCTCAACAGCCGTCACGGTTCGGCGCGAACGATCAATCTGGACCTGCGCTGGTTGCTGCTGTCGGCTGTCCTGCTGCTGGTCCTGAGCCTTGCTGCCGGTGCTGCGATGGGCGCCAAGTGGTTGACCGCCGAACCTGTGGTCGACACCTCGCTGGTCGAAGCGCTCGACCAGCAGCGCGAACAGGTCGGCGCCGTGCGCCAGGACGCGCAACGTCAGCTCGACGCATTTGCCGTACACGTGGCGGATTTGCAGGCGCGCCTCACCCGTCTCGATGCCCTGGGTGAGCGCCTCACCGAACTGGCGGAACTGGACGCCGGTGAGTTCGACTTCTCCCTCAGTGTCGGTCAGGGCGGAGCGGAAGATCCGCTGGGGGCTTCGGCCTATGCGCCGCCGCCTTTCATGAACGCCCTGGATGAGCTGGCACTGCGCGTGGAGAGTCGCGAGCAGCAGTTGGAAGTGCTGGAGCAACTGCTTGGCGAGCTCCGCCTGAGTGAAGCGGAAACACTGTCTGGTCGTCCGGTTTTGCAAGGTTATGTGTCGTCACCTTTCGGCCGTCGTGTACACCCGCTGACCGGCCGCGCCAGTGTCCACAAGGGCATCGATTTCGCGGCCAAACCTGGCAGTGACGTGGTTTCGGTTGCCGCTGGTGTAGTGACCTTTTCCGGCAGGAAGAACGGCTACGGCAATACCGTGGAAGTCAGCCATGCCGATGGCTACGTCACGCTCTATGCGCACAACCAGAGCAATACCGTGCAGATCGGTGATCTGGTGCAGCGTGGCCAGACCATTGCAAAGGTCGGTCGCAGTGGGCGCTCCACCGGTTATCACGTGCATTTCGAGGTCAGCAAGGATGGCCGGCAGGTCAACCCGTCGCTGTATATCGCACGTGCCAGTGGCGTCGAGTGAGCGGTTTTCGCGCCGCCCTTGAGTTGCCAGTATTGAGCCTCATATAAAATATGCCGTGTCCCTGGTTCTCCGGGGATACCCGGTTTGCGCCATCACACGGCAGCAATGGGCTGACAACGTCACTTTCCTCTCCGGCTTTTCCGGGTAGAATGCCCCCTTCGCCCGCAGCCATGCCGGCTGCCAGGTCGCGATTTGCGCCGACCTCCATCCATTCGCCGGAAGACCCTGTCGATATGTTTGCGCCTCTGTTGAAAAAACTTTTCGGAAGCAAGAATGAGCGTGAAGTAAAGCGTATGCTCAAGACGGTGCAGGCCGTCAACGCCCTCGAAGAGCAGATGATCGCCCTCTCGGACGAGCAACTGCGTGGCAAGACCGAAGAGTTCAAGGGGCGTCTGGCTCAGGGCGAAACCCTCGACAAGCTGCTTCCCGAAGCCTTTGCCGTGGCCCGTGAGGCCGGTAAGCGGGTGATGGGCATGCGCCATTTCGATGTGCAGCTGATCGGCGGCATGACCCTGCACGAAGGCAAGATCGCCGAGATGCGTACCGGTGAGGGCAAGACCCTGGTAGGTACCCTGGCGGTCTACCTCAACGCATTGTCCGGCAAGGGCGTGCATGTGGTCACGGTCAACGAATACCTGGCCCGTCGTGACGCCAACTGGATGCGTCCGCTGTACGAGTTCCTCGGCCTGACCGTGGGTATCGTCACCCCCTTTCAGCCGCCGGAAGAGAAGCGCGCCGCGTATGCCGCCGATATCACCTACGGCACCAACAACGAATTCGGTTTCGACTACCTGCGCGACAACATGGCCTTCAGCCTGGAAGACAAGTTCCAGCGTGAGCTGAATTTCGCCGTGATCGACGAAGTCGACTCCATCCTCATCGACGAAGCCCGTACCCCGCTGATCATCTCCGGTCAGGCCGAAGACAGCTCCAAGCTGTACATCGAGATCAACAAGCTGATCCCGCGCCTCAAGCAGCACATCGAGGAAGAGGAAGGCGTGGTGACTCAGGAAGGTCACTACAAGATCGACGAGAAATCGCGCCAGGTCGAACTCAACGAGGCCGGCCACCAGTACGTCGAGGAGATGCTCACCGCTGCCGGTCTGCTGGCCGAAGGTGAAAGCCTCTATTCCGCGCACAACCTCGGTCTGCTGACTCACGTTTACGCCGGCCTGCGTGCGCACAAGCTGTTCCATCGCAATGTCGAGTACATCGTGCAGAACGGCCAGGTGATCCTGATCGACGAGCACACCGGTCGTACCATGCCGGGTCGCCGCCTCTCCGAGGGCCTGCACCAGGCCATCGAAGCGAAGGAGGGGGTGAACATTCAGGCCGAGAGCCAGACCCTGGCTTCGACCACTTTCCAGAACTACTTCCGTCTCTACAACAAGCTGTCCGGCATGACCGGTACCGCCGATACCGAGGCTTTCGAGTTCCGCCAGATCTATGGTCTGGACGTGATGGTGATCCCGACCAACAAGCCGGTTGCGCGCAAGGACTTCAACGATCTGGTCTATCTGACCCAGGAAGAGAAGTACCAGGCGATCATCGCCGACATCAAGGAGTGCCAGGCTCAGGGCCGTCCGGTGCTGGTGGGTACCGCAACCATCGAAACCTCCGAATACGTCAGCCAGCTGCTGAATAAGGAAGGCATCGAGCACAAGGTGCTCAACGCCAAGTTCCATGACAAGGAAGCCGAGATCATCGCCCAGGCCGGCCGTCCGGGGGCGCTGACCATCGCTACCAACATGGCCGGTCGTGGTACCGACATCCTTCTTGGCGGCAACTGGGAAGTGGAAGTTGCGGCACTGGAGAACCCGACCGACGAGCAGATCGCGCAGATCAAGGCCGAGTGGCAGAAGCGCCATCAGCAGGTGATCGAAGCTGGCGGCCTGCACGTGATCGCCTCCGAGCGCCACGAATCGCGGCGTATCGACAACCAGCTGCGCGGTCGTGCCGGCCGTCAGGGTGACCCGGGTTCCAGCCGCTTCTACCTGTCGCTGGAAGACAACCTGATGCGCATCTTCGCCTCGGATCGGGTGAAGAACTTCATGAAGGCCCTCGGCATGCAGTCCGGCGAGGCCATCGAGCACCGCATGGTCACCAACGCCATCGAGAAGGCCCAGCGCAAGGTCGAGGGCCGCAACTTCGACATGCGCAAGCAACTGCTCGAATTCGACGACGTGGCCAACGAGCAGCGCAAGGTGATCTACCACATGCGCAACAGCCTGCTGGCTGCCGAGAGCGTTGGCGACACCATCGCCGAGTTCCGCGAGGAAGTGCTGACCGCAGCGATCAACAGCCATATCCCGCCGCAGTCGATGCCGGAGCAGTGGGACGTGGCTGGCCTGGAAGCCACCCTGCAGAGCGACTTCGGCATCAAGCTGCCGATCCAGCAGTGGCTGGACGAAGATGACAAGCTGTACGAAGAAACCCTGCGTGAGCGCATCCTTGTCGAGCTGCTGGCTGCGTACAACGAGAAGGAGACCCAGGCCAGCGCCGAAGCCCTGCGTACCTTCGAGAAGCAGATTCTGCTGCGCGTGCTGGATGACCTGTGGAAAGATCACTTGTCGACCATGGACCACCTGCGCCACGGCATCCACCTGCGCGGATACGCGCAGAAGAACCCGAAACAGGAATACAAGCGCGAGTCCTTCGCCCTGTTCCAGGAGCTGCTGGAGTCGATCAAGCGCGACACCATCCGCGTGCTCAGTCATGTTCAGGTCCGTCGCGAAGATCCGGCCGAAGAAGAAGCCCGACTGCGTCGCGAGGCTGAAGCGATGGCCGAGCGCATGCAGTTCCAGCACGCTGACGCTTCGGCCCTGGCGGCTGAAGAGAGCAATGGCGAAGAGGGCGACGTCGCTGTGGCTGCAGCGCCAGTACGCGCCGAGCCGAAGGTCGGTCGCAACGAACCGTGCCCCTGCGGCTCGGGCAAGAAGTACAAGCACTGCCACGGTCAGATCGGCTGATCATGGCAGGTGCGCGCCGCTGAAGGCGCTTGCAGTAGAGAGGGCTTCGGCTATGCTGTCGCCGCCCTCGATGACGCCGCGACGGCCCTGCCGTTCGCGGCGTTTTACTATCTTTCAGACCGCTTGGCGGTCGGCAACGTCTCACAAGGAGCTCACCTTATGGCTGTTGGTCTTGGCCCGCTGTCTACCCTGCACCCGGTTCCCGGTTTCGAGCTGGGCATCGCCTCGGCCGGCATCAAGCGTCCCGGGCGCAAGGATGTGGTGGTGATGCGCTGCGCCGAAGGTTCGCGGATCGCCGGGGTGACCACCACCAACGCCTTCTGCGCGGCGCCGGTACTGATTACCCGCGAGCGCCTGGGTGGTGAAGTGCGTTATCTGCTGACCAATACCGGCAATGCCAACGCCGGTACCGGCGCCGATGGTCTGGCCCGTGCGCGCCGTGCCTGTGCGCGTCTGGCCGAGCTGACCGGTGTAACTGAAAGCGCCGTGCTGCCGTTCTCCACCGGTGTGATCGGCGAGCCGCTGCCGGTGGAGAAGATCGAATCCGCGCTGCAGGCCGCGCTGGATGATCTCAAGGCCGACAACTGGGAAGCGGCCGCCACCGGCATCATGACCACCGACACCCTGCCCAAGGGCGCCAGCCGGCAGTTCCAGCACGATGGCGTCACCGTCACCGTGACCGGCATTTCCAAGGGCGCCGGCATGATCCGGCCGAACATGGCCACCATGCTCGGCTACATCGCCACCGACGCCAAGGTCGCGCAGGGCGTGCTGCAGGATCTGGTGCGTGACGCGGCGAACAAGTCGTTCAACCGCATTACCATCGACGGTGACACCTCTACCAATGACTGCTGCATGCTGATCGCCACCGGCCAGGCCGCACTGCCTGAGATCAGTGACGCCTCCGGTGAGCTGTTCGCCAAGCTCAAGCAGGCGGTGTTCGAAGTTTTCATGGAAGTGGCGCAGGCCATCGTCCGTGACGGTGAAGGTGCGACCAAGTTCGTCACCGTGCAGGTCAACGGCGGTGGAACTCATCAGGAGTGCCTGGACGTGGCTTATGCCGTGGCTCATTCGCCGCTGATCAAGACCGCGCTGTTCGCCTCCGACCCCAACTGGGGGCGTATCCTCGCGGCTGTCGGCTATGCCGGCGTACCGCAACTGGATGTGAGCAAGATCGACGTTTTCCTCGGCGAAGTCTGCATCGCCAGCAAGGGTTGCCGTGCGACCACCTACACCGAAGAGCAGGGTGCGGCGGTGATGGCTCGTGAGGAAATCACCATCCGTATCGAGCTGGGCCGCGGCACCTGCAGCGAGACCATCTGGACCACCGACCTGTCCCACGAGTACGTCAAGATCAACGCCGAATACCGCACCTGATCAGTCCCGGCCGTCCATTATTCCCGCGCCTCATGACCCCATGACGCGCGGGAATTTGCTATTCGGGGGGGCGGGCTTTTAACGTCGATCGACTTCGGGGTATTTCCAGGAACGTAGGCGAGGACACGCGAGATGGCACTGCAACTGGTGATTGGCGACAAGAACTATTCATCCTGGTCGTTGCGCGCCGCTCTGGCGGTCGAGCTGGCCGGTGTGGAATGTGAGGAAGTGCTGGTGCGTCTGTATCAGCCTGACAGCCGTGTGCAACTGCTGCGTCATTCCCCCACCGGTAAGGTGCCTGTGCTGCTCACTGAACAGGGACCGGTGTGGGATTCCCTGGCGATAGCCGAATATCTGGCCGAGTGCTACCCCGAGGCGCAGCTGTGGCCGCAGGATCGCCAGGCCCGCGCCTTGGCGCGTAGTGTCTGTGCGGAGATGCACAGTGGCTTCAGCGCTCTGCGCAGTCATCTGCCCATGGACCTGGCGCGGGACAAGGCGCTGGCCGAACTGCCTGACGAGGCGCAGGCCGATATCGATCGCATCTGCGCGATCTGGGCTGGCTGCCGTGAGCGTTACGCCAGTACCGGCAACTATCTGTTCGGCCAGGCCAGCATTGCCGATGCCTTCTATGCGCCGGTCGCCGCGCGTCTGCGCAGTTATCATGTGGCGCTACCGACAACGGCAGCGGCCTATGTCGAAACCATCTACCGCTGGCCGGCGTTCCGGCGCTGGTATCAGGCAGCATTGCAGGAGGTAAAGGGGTGAAGCGTGTGCATGTCGCAGCAGCGGTGATTCGGGGTGTCGATGGACGCATCCTGATCGCCAGGCGACCCGATGACAAACACCAGGGTGGTCTGTGGGAGTTTCCCGGCGGCAAGGTGGAGGACGGTGAGGCGGTGCGGGTTGCCCTCGATCGTGAACTGCAGGAGGAACTGGGCATTCGTCCGCAGACTGCGCGCCCGTTGATCCAGATTCGTCATGATTACCCGGACAAGCAGGTGTTGCTGGACGTCTGGGAAGTCTCCGCCTTCAGTGGCGAGCCGCATGGTGCCGAGGGCCAGCCATTGGCCTGGGTCAGCGAACGGCAGTTGCTGGAGTACGAATTTCCCGCCGCCAACAAACCCATAGTCGCCGCCGCGCGCCTGCCCGAGCGTTACCTGATTACTCCGGACGGCCTGGAGCCGAGTGAGCTGCTTGCCGGCATCCGCAGTGCTCTGGCGCAGGGGGTAAGGCTGATTCAGCTGCGCGCGCCGAACATGTTCGACCCGCAATACCGCGACCTGGCTGTCGACGTGCAGGGCCTGTGTGCCGGCAAGGCGCAACTGATGCTCAAGGGACCGCTGGAGTGGCTGGGGGATTTTCCCGCGGCTGGCTGGCACCTGACGGCCGAACAGCTGCGCAAGTACGCCGCTGGCGGCCGCCCGTTCCCTGACGACCGCTGGTTGGCGGCGTCTTGCCATAATGCCGATGAGCTGGCGCTGGCCGCGCAGATGGGCGTGGACTTCGCCACCCTGTCCCCTGTGCAGGCGACCGCGACTCATCCCGAGGCGCAGCCGCTGGGCTGGGACGCCGCAAGCGAGATGTTGACCCATTGCAACCTGCCGGCATATCTGCTGGGTGGCGTAGGCCCGGCCGATATCGAACGTGCCTGGCAGGTTGGCGCCCAGGGCGTGGCCGGTATTCGCGCGTTCTGGCCGGCTAGCACCCTGTAGGAGCGAGCTCTGCTCGCGAACATCGGCGAGTCTAAGAAGCTTCGCGAGCAGAGCTCGCTCCTACGGTCTATACCTGAGGTTGCATGCAGGCAGGAGGCAAGGAATGCCCCATTACCATACGTCTCATCTGCGCAGCGGTCGTTTTTCTGAATCTGGCCGCATTTATTCGATTACAGCCGTTACCCACTGTAGACAACCTTGGTTTCACGACTTTTTTGTGGGACGGCTGCTGATCGACGAATTACGTCTTGCTGAGGAGCAAGACCTCGCCACCTCGTTGTGCTGGGTTGTGATGCCGGATCACTTTCACTGGTTGCTTCAACTGGGGCAGTGCGACTTGGAGAAGCTGTTGCAGCAGGTCAAGTCGCGCAGCGCCAAGGCAATCAATCAGCGCTTGCAACGCAGCGGTAAGGTCTGGCAGTCCGGCTACCATGACCGGGCTTTACGCCGGGAGGATGATGTACGTGACATCGCTCGTTATATCATCGCCAACCCGCTGCGGAGCGGCCTGGTAACGCAACTGGCCAATTATCCCTTGTGGGATGCCGTATTTCTGTAGGAGCGAGCTCTGCTCGCGAACATCGGCGAGTCTAAGAAGCTTTGCGAGCAGAGAACTAGGCGTCCCCCTCGCTCCTACCCTCCGTCTACATGTGAGGTCGCGAGCTACGGTTTGTCTGCCGCCTTCCACAGCACCTCGGCAATGCCCTGGCGCTTGGCGATCAGGCGGGCGGCGACGAACAGCAGGTCGGAGAGGCGGTTGACGTAGGCCAGGCCCTCACCACGTAGCGGCTCGACGGCGTTGAGGTGCTGGCAGCGGCGCTCGCTGCTGCGCGCGAGGCTGCGGCACACGTGGGCTTGGGCGATCAGCCTGGAGCCGCCAGGCAGGATGAAGTTTTCCAGTGGCCCGACCTCTTCGTTCCAGTTGTCGATGGCCGTCTCCAGGCGCTGCACTTCTACCTGCTGCAAGGCCTGGTACTCGGGCATTGCCAGTTCGCCCCCGAGATCGAACAGACGGTGCTGGCAGGGGCTCAGCACCTCGCTGATCTCCTTGAGTGCCGGCCAGGTCGTGGCGGCATCATCCAGTTCGGCGAGTAGCAGGCCGAGCTGACTGTTGAGCGTGTCCAACTCGCCGATGGCCTCGATGCGTGGGTGATCCTTGCCGACCCGGCGGCCGTCGGCCAGCCCGGTTTCGCCTTTGTCGCCAGTGCGGGTGTAGATCTTCGAGAGGCGAAAGCCCATGTCTCAGAGTCCTGTGTGATCGGGCAGCGAGGCCAGCGGCAGGCGCAGGGTGAAACAGGTGCCCTGGCCTGGCGTCGAGTGCACTTCCATCTGCCCTTTGTGATTGTTGGTGATGATGAAGTAGGAGACCGCCAGGCCGAGTCCGGTGCCCTGGCCCACCTCCTTGGTGGTGAAGAAGGGTTCGAAGATGCGTTTGCGCACCGCCTCGCTCATGCCGGTGCCGTTGTCTTCCACTTGTACTTCTGCCCAGTTGCCGGCCTGCCGAGTGCGCAGGATGATGCGGCCGGGCTCGGTATCCTCGTCGCGCTGGTGAATGGCCTGGGCGGCGTTCTTCAGCAGGTTGAGCAGCACCTGCTCCAGTTCGTTGGCGGTGCCGGCTACCGGGCCCAGCAACGGATCGTACTGGCGCACGATCTCCAGGGTCTTGAAGTCGAAACTGTCGGTCAGGTCGAAGTCGTTACCGGCGATCTCCAGGGCTTGGTCGATCAGCGCCGGCAGATCGCAGGGCGATAGCTGGCGGTCGCTGCGGCGGCTGAAGCTGAGCATGTGGCTGACGATCTTGGCGGCGCGCTGGCCGGCCTGCTGGATGCCGTCGAGCAGGCGCGGTATCTCGCGTGCCTCCATGTAGTGCTCAATGGCTTCCAGGCTGACGCCGGCCTGTTCGGCCTGTTCGACATTCTTTTCCAGACCCGGCGACAGGCGCCGGCGGATGTTCTGCACGTTATGCAGGATGGCGCCGAGCGGGTTGTTGATTTCGTGCGCCATGCCCGCCGCCAGGCCGCCGACGGAGAGCATCTTCTCCGACTGCACCATCATTTCCTCCAGGGCCAGGCGCTGGGTGATGTCGTCGATACGGATCACCACGCCTCGGCCGGCGCCGCCCACCAGTGGGTAGAAGGTCAGGGCGTAATGGTGGGGCTCTTCGTCTTTGTGCCAGGTAACGCGCTCGATCTTCTCCACGCGATGCTGCTCGGCGGTGCGTTTGAGCTGCGCGAGAAAGGGTTTGAGTGGCGGGAAGGCGAGAAATATCGGTTGGTTCAGCGCCTCTTCCAGGCGCGTACCGGACAGGGCGCTGGCTTCCTGATTCCACTGCGTGACGTAGAGCTGTTCGTCGAGAGCGATCAGCGCCGAAGGCATGGAGTCGATGATGCTGTTGAGGTAGTTCTGAAAGCCGGTGAGTTTCTTCTCGATCTTGCTGCGCACCTGCACCTCCAGCTCCAACTTGCGGTTGGAGTGGCGGGTCTCCTCGGCCAGGCTCTGCGCCTGATCGAAGGCCTGCTGGGCGTCGTCGCGGGCACGCTTGAGCTGCTGCTCACGCGCTTCCATGCGCATCAGCATGGTGTTGAACGCATCGGCCAGGCTGCCGATCTCGTCCTGATTGCCGCGATTGGCGCGCAGCGCATAGTTCTCTTCGCGGGTGACCTGGCGTGACAGTTCTTCCAGACGGCGAATGGGTTTGGTCACCAGGCGTTTGATCTGCCTGGCCACCAGCAACCACAGCAGCACGCTGAACGCCAGAATCACCAGGCTGGCGGTCAGGGTGCCGGTATAGAAGGCACCAGGCAATTCGCTGGACGCCACCAGCAGCAGGGCGCCGGGGCGACCGCTGGGGTGGGGCAGATCGACCAGCAGGTTGGTGCGAAAGGCTGTTTCGCGCCAGTTCTGCAGCTGGCTCAGTTGCTGCGGTAGCTGCAGTTTTTCGCCGCGTTGCAGTTGTGCCAGGCTGTTGCCATTGCTGTCGTAGATAATCGCTGCACGCAGGGGCGCGTAATCGTCCAGGCGTTTGAGCAGGGCCTCGGCCGAGGCGGACGAGTGCAAGGCTTCCTTGCTCAGTGTCGGGCTGGCGATAAGCCGGCCGAGGGTGTGCAGGGCCTGTGGCGCCATGCTCTGCTGGGTGATCCAGTAGGCTGCGCTGATGAAAGCCAGATTGGCCACCAGCATCACGGCGGCGAGCAACACCAGCAGTGCGGCGAGCAGTTTGCGGCCCACTGGCAGGTTTTCGAGGCGCTGACGCAGTCTCATGAGGGTATCGTTGTGGCGAGTGAGGACGGCAGGTTAGCGCGGCTGTCAGGCCATTGCCTACTGCCTGTGTAGGGCGGGTGCTACCCGCCAAGCTGCGAGTGATGGGTTGCACCCGCCCTGCGTACTCAAGCGAGAGGCAAACCCCGTTCACGCAGGTGGCTCAGCAGGCGCTGCTGCAGATGCTGCAGGTGCGGCACATGCAGCTGATGACGCTGCGCCGCTGCGCAGGCGTAGCCAAGCAGATAGCTGATCTCGGTGCGACGTCCCTGTGCAACGTCCTGGTGCATGGAGGAGTAGTTCGCCGCAGTGGCGCTGATCACGCGCTGTACCTCTTGATGCAGATTCTCTGCGGCTGCGGGCTGGCCGCAGCGTTGCAGCAGCTCGTCGAGTTCGGCGCACAGGGTGGCGACTTCGGCAGGGTGCTCGGTCAGGCCACCATTGCGACAGTCGTGCAGTACGGTGAGCGGGTTGATCGCGCAGTTCAGCGCCAGCTTGCGCCACAGGCGCGTGAGGATATCCGGGCTCCACTGGTGAGCGATGCCCGCGCGCTGCAGCTCGTCCAGCCAGGTTGGTGGCTGGGGATCGCTCGGGTCACCCAGCCAGTTGTGGCCATTGCCGGCGAACACCACCTGAAAATCGGCGGGACGAAAAGCCCCTTCGGTGCTGGAGACGAACAGGCAACGTTGCTTGGGTAGGCGTTGGGCAACTTCATCCTGGCTGCCCAGGCCATTTTGCAACAGCAGCAGCTCGGCGCCCGGGGCAAGACGTCCGGCGATGGTCGCCACCGCGCTTTGCGCGTCATAGGCCTTGCAGGCCAGCAGCAGGCGATGGATGGGCGTGTCCGCTTGTGGCAATTCTGCAGGAATGGCGTACTGCATGGGCTGGCCCGCTTCGACCAACGTCAGGCCGCCGGCCTGGCGATAGGCTTCGAGGCGTTGCCGGTTGCGCAGGATCAGCCTGACTGGCAGGCCGGCACGGGCCAGGCGTGCTGCCCAGAGGCTGCCGAGACTGCCGGCGCCGAGGATGTGCCAGGTCACGGCAGAGGTAGGCGCATGGCTGCGACCCGGCCGCTGGCGTAAGACTCTGGTAGCAGATTCTGCGCATGCTGAATCAGTTGTTCGGTATCGGTGGGTAGCGCCTTGGCATCCAGACCGACCAGGCTGATGCCGGCTTTCAGCGTAATGAAACCTTCGCTGGTCTTGAACGCCTTGAAGTTGAGGCCTTCGTGCAGGCGCTTGAAGCTGCTCGGCGAGCACTCGTGCAGGTCGTCGAGCAGGGTGATCAGGCCGAAGTGGTTGTCATCCAGGCGCGTCAGCACGTCCAGTGGTCTGACAAGCTGCTGCAGACGTCGCGCGACGCCATGCAGCAGTTCGTTGAAGAAGCGGTCACCGTACTGGTTGCGCAGCTGACCGGCGTCCTGCAGGCCGATCAGCAGGTAGCACACGGCGCCGCCGCGCGACTCGATCTGGCGCAGGCTGTCGGTGAGCTTCTGGCGCAGATAGCGCGGGTTGCCCAGGCCGGTGAGCGGATCGACCAGATTGCGCCGCTCCAGGCTGGCGATGTTCTGCGTGAGCATGCGGTTCTCGTGCAGCAGGCGCTGCAGGGTGTTGCACAGGCGATCCGCGGCGTACACGCGTGGCACCAGTTGTTCGTTCATAGCCGCCTTGCTGATGAAGTCATCGACGCCACGGTCGAAGGCTTCGCCCAGGACGTTTTCGCCTTCCTTGCCGGTCAGCAGGATGATGTAGGTGTAGTGGTCGGCGGTCTCGTCCAGTTGGCGCACCCGCGCGGTCAGCTCCAGGCCGTCGATCTCGGGCATCAGCCAGTCGGCCAGAAGCACGCTGGCCGGGCGCTGCTCCAGCTGCTGCAGGGCTTCGCTGGCGCTGCTGGCGAAACGCACGTCCAGATAGCCGGCCTGGCTCAGTGCACGACCGATCATGGCGCTGGAGAACTTGGCGTCGTCCACCACCAGGATGCTGAGATGGGGGTTGGGCATGGGGCTGACTCGTAGACAGAGAGGAAGGACGCCAAACGGCGCGTATCAGTCTGGATATAATGGGCCCGCCATAGTTATCGTCAAGTCAGGCGCGTTCACTCCGTGAAGAGGATCGCGCCGTCCATCAGGAGCCCACTCATGCCTTCGTTCGACATCGTGTCTGAACTGGACAAACACGAACTGACCAATGCGGTCGACAATGCCATCAAGGAGCTCGACCGCCGTTTCGACCTGCGTGGCAAATGCAGCATCGAGAGTAAGGACAAGGCGCTGACCTTGACCGCCGAAGCCGAGTTCATGCTCGAGCAGATGCTCGACATCGTGCGCAGCAGCCTGATCAAGCGCAAGATCGACTGCCAGTGCATGGAAACCAAGGAACCCTACGCTTCGGGCAAGGTGATGAAGCAGGAAGTCACCTTCCGCGAAGGTATCGACAAGGAGCTGGCGAAGAAGATCGTCGCTCACATCAAGGACGCCAAGCTCAAGGTGCAGGCCGCCATCCAGGGCGAGCAGGTGCGTGTCACCGGCAAGAAGCGCGATGACCTGCAGGAAGCCATCGCCCTGCTGCGGGGTCACGAGTTCGGCATGCCGCTGCAGTACAACAACTTCCGCGATTGAACCTTTGTGATGCTGAGTCGTCGCAGGCTAGGTTGATAGCATTCTGACCGCCATGGCTTGCCATGGCGGTTTCGTTTCATGTACGGGAAAACAGGAGCACCCTATGGATATGAACGTCGAGGAACTGGTGAAAATGTCCGAGGCCTGGCTGCCGGTGGTGTTGGAGTACAGCGGCAAGCTGACCCTGGCAGTGATCACTCTGCTGATCGGCTGGTGGCTGATCAGCCGGCTGACGTCGAGCATCGAGAGCATGCTAGCAGCGCGTAAGGTGGACCGCGCGCTGAGCAGCTTCATTGGCAGCCTGGTCAGCATCGTGCTGCGTATTCTGCTGCTGATCAGCGTGGCTTCGATGATCGGTGTGGAGACCACTTCGTTCATCGCCATGATCGGTGCCGCGGGTCTGGCCATCGGCCTGGCGTTGCAGGGCAGCCTGGCCAACTTCGCCGGTGGCGTGCTGATCATGCTGTTCCGTCCGTTTCGGGCTGGTGATTGGATCGAGGCACAGGGTGTCTCCGGTAGCGTCGATAGCATCCAGATCTTCCATACCACGCTGAAAACCGGCGATAACAAGGTCGTCATCGTGCCCAATGGCAGCCTGTCCAACGGCCACATCACCAACTACTCGCGTGAGCCGCGTCGGCGCGCCGATATCAATATCGGTATCGATTACTCCAGCGACATCAAAAAAGCGCGCGAGGTGCTGCTGGAAATCGCCCAGGACCCGCGTGTACATGTCGATCCTGCGCCGGTTGTGTTCGTGACCGGGCTGGGTGACAGTGCGGTGAACCTGTCGCTGCGCGTGTGGGTGGCCACTGGCGACTTCTGGCCGGTGACCTTCGCCTTTACCGAGCTGGCCAAGGAGCGTCTGACCGAGGCGGGTATCGGAATTCCGTTCCCACAGCGGGTGGTGCATCTGGCCAAGGCTGATTGAGGCACCTGGAAAGGTTTTTCTTCGCGTAGTTTGGGAGAGGTGCCGATTGATACCGGACTGGCAAGTTTGTGTGTTCTTTTGCGCTATTTATATCCGGGCCAAGATCACTAGCGCGTCGATCTCTCGTCTTGGTTTCGCCCCTCACGGGCGAGTCACTTTCTCTTGCTTGCCCAAGAGAAAGTAACCAAAGAGAAGGGCACCCCGTTCATCCGGCCCCGGCTGCGCCGGGGTTCCCTCGTTCCATCACCGCTCCAGGGGCACGCCACGAAGGGCCATCCCTGGCCCATCGTGGCTCTCGCGACATCCATGTCGCTCAACCCCTTACGCGGCGATTCCACTCGGCCTCCTGAAGGGGACTTGGGCGTCGCCTGCGTGATCGCTGCTTAAAAGTAAAAACAAAAGCAAAAACAGACACTGTGGAGCTTGAGCCTGAGGAAATCTTGCAAGCTCGCGACCTGGTCCCCTTCAGGAGGCCGAGTGGAGGTGCTGCGTAGGGGAGCGAGCCGCATGGATGCGGCGAGAGGCTTAAAGGGCCAGGGACGGCCCTTGTAAGCCGGCCCCCGGAGCGGCACCGGAGCGAGGGAAGTTTCGCGCAGCGAAACCCGGATGTCGGGGTGCCCTTCTTTGGCACACCTTTCTTGGGCAAGCAAGAAAGGTGTGGCGCCCGTAAGGGGCGCAACCAAAACGCTCAGTGAACTCGGTAATGGATAGTGCTAAGCCCGTGAGCAATACGCACACAAACTTGCCAGTCCGGTATCAAGCCCTTTCCACCGGGGCGTCGCCGTTGGGCTGGCGTTTGTCGCGGCGCCACTGAATGATGATAAGCAGCAGTGTCGGTATCCCCATCAGCGCCGTGGCGAGGAAGAAGTGGGCGTAGCCGAGGCTTTCCACCATCACGCCGGAATAACCACCGATCAGGCGCGGCAGCAGCAGCATGATGGAACTGAGCAGGGCGTACTGGGTGGCCGAGAATTTCAGGTTGGTCAGACTCGACAGATAGGCCACGAACGCCGAGGTAGCCAAGCCTGCACTGAAATTGTCGCAGCTGATGGTGACGATCAGCATGTTCAGGTGCGGACCCATGCCCACCAACAGCATGAACATCAAGTTGGTGGCCGCCGAGGCGGCCGCGCCGATCAGGAGAATCGGCATGATGCCGAAACGCACGATGAGCAGGCCGCCGGCCCCGGCGCCGAGCAGGGTCATCACCAGGCCGAAAATCTTGCTGACACTGGCGATCTGCTCCTTGGTGAAGCCCTGGTCGATGTAGAAGACGTTGGCCATCACCCCCATCACGGTATCGGACAGGCGATAGGTGGCAATCAGGCTCAGCAGCAGCAGTGCCTGCCAGCGATAGCGCACGATGAAGTCGTTGATCGGCGTCAGCACCGGGGCCATGCCGCCCCAGAACAGGCTGGAAATCGACAGGCTGGTGAGCAGGGTGTAGAGCAGGGCGCGGAGGAAGGCGCGGTCCTGGTAGAGCAGTTCCTGCAGGCTCATCTGGCCTTGCAGGACCAGGTGCAGATCGCTTTCGTAGAACTGGGTGATCATCGCCGGCACGGCAATCAGCAGGATGATCAGCAGCAGCACGGACAGCAGCTGATGGAAGAAACCATACCTTGCCGCTGCCGTTTTCAGCACCGGCGCCAGCCCGCCCCAGAACAGCCCGGAGGCGCACACGCAGGCCAGGGTGCTGTAGAGCATGGCGCGCAGGAAGGCGCGGTCGCTGTAGAGCAGCTCCTGCATGCTGACGTCGCCGAGCAGCATTGGCATCAGATCGCTCTGATAGAACTGGATGAACATGGTCGGCACGGCGATGATCAGCACGATCACCGCGCTGATCGCCAGCAGTTGGTGGAAAAAGCCATGCTTGGGTGGCGCGACATTGATGTGCGGCGGTGCTGGCGGCTCGCGCATCCAGATGGAGGTGAGCAAGCCAGGCAGCATCAGCAGGGCGAAGACCATGTAGGTGCCGGTCCAGGCGCTGAACTGGTAGTCCTTGGCGGTCGAGCCGAAGCCTTCGGCGAAATACAGCGCGCCGGCGGTGGCCAGCAGCGCGGCGACGCGGTAGCCGGTCATGTAGGCGGCGGCCAGCGCAGCCTGATGCTCATCGCCGAGGATTTCCAGACGGTAGGCATCGACGGCGATGTCCTGGGTGGCCGAAGCGAAGGCGACCAGCACGGCCAGGGCGATCAGCGTCGAGAGGTGCGTTTGCGGGTCGTAATGCGCCATGCCGATCAGGCCGATGGCAACCAGGCCCTGTGACAGCACCAGCCAGGAGCGGCGCCGGCCAAGCTTGCCCAACACTGGCAGGCGCCACTGGTCGAGCATCGGGGCCCAGACCCATTTGAAGGCATACGCCAGGCCGATGAGGCTGGCAAAACCGATGGTCTCGCGCGCTACGCCGGCTTCGCGCAGCCAGACCGACAGGGTCGAGAACACCAGCATGTAGGGCAGGCCGGCGGCGAAGCCCAGAAGCAGCAGCGCCAGTGTGGCGGGGTTGGCATAGGTGGCGAGGGCTTCTCGCCAGGATTTGCGTGGCATCAGGCTCGAATCTGGGCTGGAGGGGTGGTTCGTAGGGCGCACTCTAACTGCTGTGCTCCATCGGGCGCCAGCCGTGACGGTGCATATCCACACGTTCGTTCAGGATGCTGATGCCCTCTGCGCGCAGGCGCGCTCGTTGTTCGGCCCCGGAAGGGCTGCCGGCAGCCAGACTGAGGCGTCCGCCAGCGGCGATCACCCGATGCCAGGGCAACGTGGTGCCATTCGGTAACTGGCTCAGCGTACGACCAACCCAACGTGCAGCGCGGCCAAGGCCGGCCAACTGGGCCAGTTCGCCATAGCTGACGACCCTGCCTTCCGGCACCTGTGCCAATACCAGGTACAGCGCTTCGCGACGCGCCTCGACGCTTGCCGGTGGTGGGGCCTGCCATGCAGACTCTGGCGGTTTCGTATTGCCCATAGGGTTCGTCCTTATCATGCGCGTACTGATCGCCTTATTCCTTTTTACCCTGGCAGCCCGCTCTGGGCCGATACCGTTTGGCTGGACAACGGTGATCGACTCAGTGGTGAGATCATCCTGCTCGACGGCGGCAAGCTGGCGCTCAAGACCAAGTATGCCGGCCAGGTGCTGATCGACTGGAAGGATATCGATACCCTCAGCTCGGACAAACCCCTGCTGGTGCGCCGTAGCGGCTTCGACAACGAACGCAGCGAAAGGTTGGTTGCGGCCGGCAGTGGCATGGTCCGGGTGCAAGGCGAGCGCGAATACACCCTGCCGCTGGCGCAGATCAAGCGCCTGGTGCCACCGCGGCCTTTGCTGGAGGACCGTCTCTGGGAAGGCAACCTCGATGCCAAACTGGACATGAAGCGTAACCAGAATGATGTCGACGAATGGAAGCTCAAGGGCAATACCCGTGTCGAACATGGGCGCTGGCGCCATGTGCTCAGTGGCGAGCTGGAGCGTGAAACCAAGAACGACAGAAAGGTCGAGGACAACTGGGAACTGGAGTACGACCTCGATCGCTTTTTCACCGAACACTGGTTCTGGCGGGTGGGCGTGGAGCAGGCCGAGGACGAATTCGAGACTGTCGATCGCCAGCGCATCGTCGGTACCGGCCCCGGTTATCGCTTCTGGGATGACGAACTGGGACGTTTCGACCTGATCGGCCAGTTCAATCGCGTGCGTCTGGAGTCGGATGTTGCCGATCTGGCGTTCAATACCACTTCGCTGGAGCTGGATTACAAGCGCCTGCTGTGGGGTACGCGGCTGGAGTTCTATGCCAATGCCCAGTTGCAGATCCCGCATATCGAAGAAATCGACTACGTGCTCGATAGCGAATTCGGCCTGCGCTACCGCCTCAACCAGTGGGCGCGCTTATCGCTTTTGTACGAGCTGGATCAGTTGCGTGCCCCAGGGCAGACGGTTTCGGATCGGCATTATCTGATCGGTATCGGCGTGGGGTGGTGATGCCGTCGGGCGGTGCGCTGCCCAACGGCACGCCGCCCGACGGAAAAAGCTGAACTCTGGGTATTCGGCCCGGTCAGTTGTTGCTCTGGCGCCGGGGTTGCGGATAATGCCCGGCTTTCGCCCACCAACGCCATTACCCAACTTATGTCGCGCTCTACATCGCTGTCCCTGCTAGGCCTGAGCATCGCTCTGTGCAGTTCCGCCACCTTCGCCGACACCGTCTGGCTGACCAACGGTGACCGCCTGACCGGCACCATTCGCTTCTTCGACGGCAGCAAACTGCTGCTGGAAACCGACTACGGCGGCTCCATCCCGCTGAGCTGGAAGAAAATCGCCACCCTGCAAAGCGACCATGAGCTGCTGGTCAAGCTTGGCCCGGTGGATGGCGAGCGTGCCAAATCGCTGCTGGCCGCCGAGCCGGGCAAGGTGACACTGGCCAATGGCGACTCGCCGAAAACCATCGAGCTGGCGCAGATCGAGCAGATCATGAAGCCCAAGCCGCTGGTGGAGGACTTCACCTGGAAGGGCAACATCGACCTCGGTCTCGACTACAAGCGCGGTGAGCGCGACTCCGACGACTACGATGTCGGCATCAAGACCCAGGCCCGTCATGGCCTGTGGCGGCATAACGCGCTGGCCGATTACAACCGCGAGCTGAAAAACGACGTCGTCAGTACCGATAACTGGAGCGCCGAATATGCCCTTGACCGTTTCCTCACGGAGAAATGGTTCTGGCAGGGGCGCTTCGAGTACAAGCGCGACCGTATCGAAGAGGTGGAGCGTCAGCGCACCCTGGGTACCGGTCCGGGTTACCAGTTCTGGGATGACGAGCTGGGGTCGTTCTCCCTCGCCACCCTGGCCAACCGCAGTGATTACCGCTACAGCAATGGCGAGCAGGACCGCTTCTATGCGATGAGCGTGAAGTGGGACTACAACCGCTATCTGATCGGCAAGACCGTCGAGCTGTTCACTGTCGGTGAGGTCGGTCGTCCGCTCAGTGGCGCGGCGGACTACAGCCTCGATGCGGAAGTCGGCCTGCGTTACAAGGTGACCGACTGGGCGTCGCTGAACATGAAGGCCGAGAAAGATATCGTCAGCGGTGCCGAAGGGGATCTGGATGAAACCCGCTACACCCTTGGCTTTGGTGTCGGCTGGTAACGTTCGCCAGCGTCAAGAAAAAGCCCGCGAATCAATCGCGGGCTTTTTCTTGGGCGAGAGAGTCAGGCCTCTTGCCCAATGCCGATCAGATAAGCTTGCCAAAGCGGTCTTTCGTAGGAGCCCCGCCCCGGGGCGAAGCTTTTCAATCGCGTATCGCCCTGGTTCGCGGCGGGGCGCCGCTCCTACCCATTGGCAGCGTCGACGCTTAACTGACAGACATTAGGCCTCTTGCCCGTCCTTTTTCTTCCAGCCGGCGCCGCCTGGCAGTACCAGGTTGAGCAGCAGGGCGCTGATGGCGCACAGGGAAATACCCGACAGGGCAAATTCCTTGCCGCCAATCACCATGCCGCCGATACCGAACACCAGGGTCACCGAGACGATGATCAGGTTGCGCGCTTCGGACAGGTCGACCTGATGGCGAATCAGGGTGTTGAGACCGACCACGGCGATGGAGCCGAACAGCAGGCAGAGAATGCCGCCCATCACCGGCACCGGGATGCTCTGCAGGGCCACGCCGAACTTGCCGATAAAGGCCAGGGCAATGGCGAATACCGCCGCCCAGGTCATGATCTTCGGGTTGTAGCTCTTGGTCAGCATTACCGCGCCGGTCACTTCGGCGTAGGTGGTGTTGGGCGGGCCACCGAACAGGCCGGCTGCCGAGGTGGCCAGACCGTCACCCAGCAGGGTGCGGTGCAGGCCCGGCTGTTTGACGAAGTTCTTGCCGGTCACGTTGCCAATCGCCACCACGCCGCCGATGTGCTCGATGGCGGGCGCCAGGGCGACCGGCACCATGTACAGAATGGCGCCCCAGTGCAGTTCCGGGGTGACGAAGTTGGGTACGGCGAGCCAGGCTGCCTGATCGACGGCGCTGGTGTCGATCACCCCGAGCACCGCGGCGATGGCGCAGCCAACGGCGATGCCGGAGAGGATCGGCACCAGGCGGAAGAGCCCGCGTCCCAGCACGGCCACCAGCAAAGTGGTGATCAGCGCCGGCATCGAAATCATCATCGCGGTGCTGTACGGCACCAGTTCGACGCTGCCGTCACCAGCCTTGCCCATGGCCATGTTCACCGCGACCGGTGACAGCGCCAGGCCGATGGAGATGATCACCGGGGCGATCACCACCGGTGGCAGCAGGCGGTCGATGAAGCTCGGGCCGCGCAGCTTCACCAGCGCCGAGAGCAGGATGTAGACCAGACCGGCGGCGATCACGCCGCCCATCACTGCCGGCAGGCCGAACTCGCCCTTGGCTGCCAGAATCGGCGCGATGAAGGCGAAGCTGGAGGCCAGAAACACCGGCACCTGGCGTTTGGTCACCAGTTGGAACAGCAGGGTGCCGATACCGGCGGTGAACAGCGCGACGTTGGGGTCCATGCCGGTGATCAGCGGCATCAGCACCAGAGCGCCGAAGGCCACGAACAGCATCTGCGCGCCGGAAATGCCCTGGCGCCAGAGCGGATCGTTGAATTCCGTCTGCGACATGTCAGGCGTCCTTTTGCTTGGTGCCGAAGATCTTGTCGCCGGCATCGCCCAGGCCCGGAATGATGTAGCCGTGTTCGTTCAGACACTGATCGATTGAGGCGGTGAAGATGGTCACGTCCGGGTGAGCCTGCTCGACCGCCTGAATGCCCTCGGGGGCAGCAACCAGGACCATGGCGCGGATGTCCTTGCAGCCGGCTTTCTTCAGCAGGTCGATGGTGGCGACCATCGAACCGCCGGTGGCCAGCATCGGGTCGATGATCAGCGCCAGGCGCGAGTCGATTTCCGGCGCCAGTTTTTCAAGATAGGTGTGCGCTTCCAGGGTTTCCTCGTTGCGCGCCACGCCCACGGCGCTGACCTTGGCGCCCGGGATCAGGCTGAGCACGCCGTCGAGCATGCCGATGCCGGCACGCAGGATGGGCACTACGGTGATCTTCTTGCCGGCGATCTTCTCCACCTGAACGGTGCCCGCCCAGCCTTCGATGTCGTAGGCTTCCAGAGGCAAGTCGTTGGTGGCCTCATAAGTCAGCAGGGCGCCCACTTCCTGGGCCAGCTCACGGAAATTCTTGGTGCTGATATCGGCGCGGCGCATCAGGCCGATCTTGTGACGGATCAGCGGGTGGCGGATCTCGCGAGTGGGCATGGGCTGGGATCTCCAACGGGGCTCTGGGAAAAATCGCGTTAGATTAAAGCATTGCTTGTGCCAAGTGGTGGGTGACTGATGAGTCGCGGTGCTCGCCGACGTGCATCGGCTACGCTGGTCAGTCGATACTTGGCAAGCGTTGCACGGGTCTGTACCTTTGCCCGCTTTTATTTGACGAGTCGATCAGCTTTCGGGCTGTTCGCCGCCACTCATCAGCCGATCAAGAGAGAGCACCATCATGTCCGCCGATCTCGCGCACATTCGCCAAATCATGGCGGAAGCCGACTGCCTGTTCACCGAAGCTGAGGTGGAAGCGGCCATCGACAAGGTCGCCAGCCAGATCAACGCCGAGCTGGCTGAGCGCAACCCGGTGGTGTTCTGCGTGATGAATGGCGGCCTGATCTTCTCCGGCAAGCTGCTGACCAAACTGAATTTCCCGTTGGAAGCGTCTTACCTGCACGCCACCCGTTATCGCAACGAAACCAGCGGTGGCGAGCTGTTCTGGAAGGCCAAGCCGGAAGTGTCGTTCATCGACCGCGACGTGCTGATCATCGACGACATCCTCGACGAAGGGCATACCCTCGGCGCGATCATCGATTTCTGCCGCCATGCCGGCGCGCGTGCCGTGCACACGGCGGTGCTGATCGACAAGGAGCACGAGCGCAAGGCTCGCCCGGACCTGAAGGCCAATTACGTGGGCCTGCAGTGCATTGACCGTTACATCTTCGGTTACGGCATGGACTACAAGGGCTACTGGCGCAACGCCGCCGGCATCTTCGCGGTCAAGGGGCTGTAAGCCTGATACCAAGGCTCACACACCTGCTTTCCGTAGGAGCCCCGCCCCGGGGCGAAGCTGTTGATGTCAGTGTCGCCCAGCTTCGCGGCGGGGCGCCGCTCCTACAGATCGCCGTCGGGCGCGAAGGCCGGATGAAATCCGGTCACAGCTTCGGGGTCTCTCCCAACCAGCGCAATGCCTTTTCCCGCGCGTGCGGCAGATCCCGCGCATAAGCCAGTTCGCCCTCGCGGCTGCGCACGCCGGCGCGCCGTAGTTGCAGGCGTACCTGCGCGGTGGGGCCGCTGAGGATCAGCGCCACACCCTGCTGGCGATAGTCGCGCAGCACATTGTCCAGCGCGGCGATGGCGGTCATGTCCAGCAGCGGTACGGCGCTGATATCGACGATCACCACGCGCACCCCTGGGGTGAAGCGGCGCAGCACGCTCAGCGCCTTTTCTGCCGCGCCGAAGAACAGCGGGCCGCGAATGGCGTAAGCCAGCACGTGCTCGGGCAAATCCTGCAGGGCCTGACGTTGCTGCCGGCTCAGCGCAGCGGTATCGGTCAGCTCGCTCATGCGTTTGATGAACAGTCCGGCTGCCAGCAGCAGGCCAACGCCCACGGCCAGCACCATGTCGAACAGCACCGTCAGCAACAGGCAGGTCAGCAGCACCAGCACATCGCCACGTGGGGCGATGCGCAGGGTGTGGGCGACGTGATGAGGTTCGCTCATGTTCCACGCCACCATCAGCAGTAGCGCCGCCAGCGCCGCCATCGGCAGGTAGCTGAACAGCGGCGCGAGCAGCAGAATCGCTGCCAGCACCACGCCGGCGTGAACCAGTGCCGCCATCGGCGAAAAGGCCCCGGCACGCACGTTGGCTGCCGTGCGGGCGATGGCGGCGGTGGCGGTGATGCCGCCAAAGAACGGCGCGGCCAGATTGCCCAGGCCCTGGCCGATCAATTCGGCGTTGGGATCGTGCTTGCTGCCGGTCATGCCGTCGGCCACCACGGCGCACAGCAGTGACTCGATGGCGCCCAGCATGGCGATGGCAAATGCCGGGGCGAGCAGCTGGCGAATCAGCTCGAAGGACAATACCAGCGGCTGGCCGTCAGGTCCTGGCAGATTCCAGGGTAGCGCCAGGCTCGGCAGGAAGGGCGGGATACCGGGGTATTCAATGCCATCGAGTTGATAGCTGAAGCGCTCGCCCAGTGTCGCCACGGGCAGTCCCAGGCGTTCCAGAGCCAGTGCCAGCAATGCGCCGACCGCCAGGGCTACCAGATGTGCGGGAATTTTCGGCGCCAGGCGTGGCCAGATCAGCAGCGTCGCCAGGCACACCGCGCCAACCAGGGTATCGCCGGGCTGCAGGCTGGGCAGGGCGCGCAGCAGAAGATTCACCTGCTCCAACAAATGCTGCGGCGCGCCGGCCAGATGCAGGCCGAACAGATCCTTGATCTGCAGGACGGCGATGACGATACCGATACCGGCAGTGAAGCCCAGGGTCACCGGGTAGGGCACGAATTCGATCAGACGTCCGGCGCGCAGCAGGCCCAGGCTGATCAGGATCAGCCCGGCCATCAGCGTGCACAGCAGCAAGCCACCGAGGCCGTACTGCTGGGTGATCGGCAGCAGGATCACCACGAAGGCAGCGGTGGGGCCGGAAATATTGAAGCGCGAGCCGCCGCACAGGGCGATCAGCGGTGCGGCGATCAGCACGGTGTAGAGCCCATGCTGCGGCGCCACACCCACGGCGATGGCCGGCGCCATGGCCAGCGGAATGGCGATGATGCCCACCGTCAGGCCGGCGCTCAGGTCGCCGCGCAGGGCCTTCCACGAGTAACCGGCGCGCAGCGTCTGGCGCCAGGCGGCGAACAGCGGTAACGATGGGCGTGACATGCTGGCTCCTAATGGCTTGGCGCATTATAGAAGTCAGTTCACCGGGCGCGGCATGACCTAGGTCGGCTGTCGTGTCGATTGTTCGCGTGTTAGCGTTGCGGGCTGCGCGTTGAGCCGCGCGCGGCGCGGCGGTACACTGCCGGCCCTCTGTAATGCTGGCGGGAGCGGGCGATGCGTAAAGACAAGAAGCAGGTGATTGGCGAAGAAATCAGCGATGACTCGATCAAGCTGTTCCTGGCGGTAGAGCCGGCGGACACTACGCCGCCTTCGCTGCACAAGCTGGTCAAGGCCTATCGCGGCTTGCGTGTCGATGATTTCGAGCGCTTCGTGGGCTTCTTCGTCGCCGCAGGCTACGACCTCTCGGCCACCGATGCGCAGGGCAATGATTTCATCGCGCTGATTCAGGATCAGCGCAATGCCGGGCCCTACATCGAAGTGATCAAGGCTGCTCGCGGCTGATCTTCGCTGTTTTCGAGAAATGCCCGCACTTCGCAAGGAGGCGGGCATTTTTTATGGGTGCACGGCTGCGGACTTGAATTTAGGGCAATAAAAAAGGCTATGTCTGCGCTAAGTGTTGGGAGTGGGTGCAAAGGCCCGTAGGGTGGGCTTTAGCCCACCAACGGTGGTTGGCGTGGGCTAAAGCCCACCCTACAAGGCTCCCGGCCTTCCTTGGAACCCTAGCAACAGTTAACAGGGACATAGCCATAAAAAACCGGCCTCCAGGGCCGGTTTTTCAAGAACCTGTCGCAGTTAAGCGGCAGCAGCTTCGCCCAGCGCCTTGATGTGCGCGTTCAGGCGGCTCTTGTGACGAGCGGCTTTGTTCTTGTGGATGATGCCTTTGTCAGCCATGCGGTCGATGACCGGAACGGCTGCAGTGTAAGCAGTCTTGGCAAGCTCGAGATCTTTGGCAGCAATAGCCTTGACTACGTTCTTGATGTAAGTACGAACCATCGAGCGCAGGCTGGCGTTATGGCTACGGCGCTTCTCAGCCTGTTTGGCGCGTTTTTTGGCAGAAGGTGAGTTGGCCACCGTCAAGCTCCTCGAAAACTGGGGGGTTACGACAAATAAGGCCGCGAATCATGCCGATCCATCTGCCTGCTGTCAAGTCTGATGACGCTTTCCTGTGCTGGCCTGACCAGTGGTGGCTCGCTACACTCGACGCCTTCGTTGGGCGGCGGATTGTCCGCTACTGCACCTTTTTATGGAAGCCGAAATACCCCATGAATCTGCTCAAGTCCCTGGCTGCCGTCAGTTCACTGACCATGGTGTCGCGCGTGCTGGGGTTCGTGCGCGACACCATCATTGCCCGCACCTTTGGCGCCGGGGTGGCGTCGGATGCCTTCGTGGTGGCCTTCAAGCTGCCCAATCTGCTGCGCCGCATTTTTGCCGAAGGCGCCTTCTCCCAGGCCTTCGTACCCATCCTGGCCGAGTACAAGATGCAGCAGGGCGAGGAGGCCACGCGTACCTTCATCGCCTACGTCTCGGGCTTGCTGACCCTGGTGCTGGCGCTGGTCACGGCCATCGGCGTGCTCGCGGCGCCCTGGATCGTCTGGGCTACGGCGCCGGGTTTTGCCGATGAGGCTGAGCGTTTCGAGCTGACGGTCGATCTGCTGCGGGTAACCTTTCCTTATATATTGCTGATCTCCCTGTCATCGCTGGCCGGGGCCATTCTCAACACCTGGAACCGTTTTTCGGTGCCGGCGTTCGTGCCGACCTTGCTCAATGTCAGCATGATCGTCTTCTCGCTGTTTCTGACGCCCTATTTCGACCCGCCAATCATGGCGCTGGGCTGGGCGGTGCTGGTCGGCGGGCTGGCCCAACTGCTCTGGCAACTGCCGCATCTGAAGAAGGTCGGCATGCTGGTGCTGCCGCGTTTGAGTTTCGGTGATCTGGGCGTCTGGCGCGTACTCAAGCAGATGGGGCCGGCGATCTTCGGCGTCTCGGTGAGCCAGATATCGCTGATCATCAACACCATTTTCGCCTCCTTCCTGGTGGCCGGCTCGGTGTCCTGGATGTATTACGCCGACCGCCTGATGGAGCTGCCCTCGGGGGTGCTGGGCGTGGCGCTGGGCACCATCCTGCTGCCGGCACTCTCGAAAACCTATGCGAGCAAGAATCGCGACGAGTACCGTCGCCTGCTCGATTGGGGCCTGCGTCTGTGCTTTCTGCTGGTGCTGCCTTGCACCCTGGCTCTGGCGATTCTCGCTGAGCCTTTGGTGGTCTCGCTGTTTCAGTACGGCAAATTCACCGCCAACGATTCGCTGATGACCCAGCAGGCGCTGATGGCCTATGCGGTCGGGCTGCTGGCACTGATTCTGGTGAAAATTCTTGCACCGGGCTTCTACGCCCAACAGAACATCAAGACGCCGGTGAAGATCGCCGTGGTCAGCCTGCTGGCGACCCAGGTGATGAATGCGCTGTTCGTCTTTGGCCTGGGCATGGCGCACGTCGGCCTGGCGCTGGCGATCAGCCTGGCGGCCTGCCTGAATGCCGGCCTGTTGTACTGGCAACTGCGGCGCGCCGATATCTTCCAGCCGCTGCCGGGCTGGGGGCTGTTCCTGTTCAAACTGGTGGTGGCGGTGACGGTGATGGTCGCTGTGCTGCTGGGGCTGCTGCAGGTCATGCCCGCCTGGGCGGAAGGGGAAATGCTCGTGCGCCTGTTGCGTCTCGGCGCGCTGGTGGCTGCTGGGCTGGTCGCCTACTTCGGCATGCTGCTGATATTGGGCTTCCGTCCGCGCGATTTTGCCCGGCGGGCCCTGTAGCGGTTTCACGCATCGCGATGCCTGTTGTGCATGGCCTGCTGTGCGTATAATCGACCACTTTGTGAACAAGAAGCGTGCTATGCAGCTGGTTCGAGGTCTTCATAACCTGCAGCCCCAGGCGCGGGGCTGTGTGGTCACCATCGGTAATTTCGACGGCGTTCATCGTGGGCACCAGGCCATCCTGGAGCGCTTGCGCGAGCGCGCGGCGGAGTTGGCCGTGCCCAGTTGCGTGGTGATCTTCGAGCCGCAGCCGCGTGAGTTCTTCGGCCCGGACACCGCGCCGGCGCGCCTGACCCGTCTGCGTGACAAGCTCGCCCTGCTGGCCGCCGAAGGCGTCGACATGGTGCTGTGCCTGACCTTCAACCGCCGCTTGCGTGAGTTGTCGGCCGCCGAGTTCGTCCAGCGTGTGCTGGTCGATGGCCTGGGCGTGAAGGATCTGGAGATCGGCGACGATTTCCGCTTCGGCTGCGACCGTGCCGGGGATTTCGAATTTCTCAAGGCCGCCGGCCAGCGTTACGGCTTCAGCGTCGACGCCTCGACCACCGTCGAAGTGCTCGGCGGCCGGGTCAGCAGCACACGCGTGCGCCAGGCGCTGGCCGATGGCGATTTCGAACTGGCCGAAGCCTTGCTCGGTCGGCCGTTCCGCATCGCCGGGCGGGTGTTGCACGGGCAGAAGCTCGGCCGCCAGCTCGATGCACCCACGGCCAACATCCAGCTCAAGCGGCGCAAGGTGCCGCTGACCGGCGTTTATCTGGTGAGTTGTGATATCGATGGCGTGATTCAACCGGGCGTCGCCAATATCGGCGTGCGCCCCAGCGTTGCCGGTGACGGCAGCGCCCATCTGGAAGTGCATCTTCTGGATTTTGCCGGCGATCTGTATGGCCGGCGTCTCTCGGTGGCTTTCCACCACAAGCTGCGTGATGAGCAGCGTTTCGCCTCGCTGGAGGCCTTGAGGGCGGCGATTGCCGCCGATATCGCCGCTGCCCGTGATTATTGGCAGGGCCACCCGCTGATGAAGAGCCACCCGCTGATGAAGAGCCCGAAATGACCGACTACAAAGCTACGCTGAACCTGCCCGATACCCAGTTCCCGATGAAGGCCGGCCTGCCGCAACGCGAGCCGCAGACCCTGCAGCGCTGGAACGAGATTGGCCTGTATAGCAAGCTGCGCAAGATTGGCGAAAATCGGCCGAAGTTCGTCCTGCACGACGGCCCGCCCTATGCCAACGGCAGCATCCACATCGGTCATGCGGTGAACAAGATCCTCAAGGACATCATCACCCGCTCCAAGACCCTGGCCGGCTTCGACGCGCCCTACGTGCCGGGCTGGGACTGCCATGGCCTGCCGATCGAGCACAAGGTCGAAACCACCTTCGGCAAGAATCAGCCGGCCGACCTGACCCGCGAGCGCTGCCGCACCTATGCCGGCGAGCAGATCGAAGGGCAGAAGGCCGACTTCATCCGCCTCGGTGTGCTCGGCGACTGGGACAACCCGTACAAGACCATGGACTTTGCCAACGAGGCCGGCGAGATCCGCGCCCTGGCCGAGATGGTCAAGCAGGGCTTCGTGTTCAAAGGCCTGAAGCCGGTGAACTGGTGCTTCGACTGCGGCTCGGCCTTGGCTGAAGCCGAGGTGGAGTATCAGGACAAGAAGTCCGATGCCATCGACGTCGCCTTCCCCATCGAAGATGCAGACAAGCTGGCCGCCGCCTTCGGCCTGAGCGAGTTGAGCAAGCCGACTGCCATCGTCATCTGGACCACCACGCCCTGGACCATCCCGGCCAACCAGGCGCTCAACGTCCATCCGGAATTTACCTACGCCTTGGTCGACACCGGCGAGCGCCTGCTGCTCCTGGCTGAAGAACTGGTCGAATCCTGCCTGCAGCGCTACGGCCTGCAAGGTCAGGTGATCGCCACGGCGCAGGGCGCTGCGCTGGATCTGATCCGCTTCCGCCATCCGTTCTACGAGCGTTTCTCGCCGGTGTACCTGGCCGAGTACGTCGAGCTGGGCGCCGGTACCGGTATCGTCCACTCGGCGCCGGCTTATGGTGAGGACGACTTCCGCACCTGCAAAGCCTACGGCATGAGCAACGACGACATTCTCAGCCCGGTGCAGAGCAATGGCGTCTACACCCCGGACCTGCCGTTCTTCGGCGGCCAGTTCATCTGGAAGGCCAACCCGGCCATCGTCGAGAAGCTGGCCGAAGTCGGCGCGCTGCTCAAGCACCAGCCGATCCAGCACAGCTACATGCACTGCTGGCGCCACAAGACGCCGCTGATCTACCGCGCCACCGCACAATGGTTCGTTGGCATGGACACTCAGCCGAAGCAAGGTGCGCCGCTGCGTGAGCGTGCGCTGGCGGCCATCGAGCAGACCCAGTTCGTCCCGGCCTGGGGTCAGGCGCGTCTGCACAGCATGATCGCCGGTCGTCCCGACTGGTGCATCTCGCGTCAGCGCAACTGGGGCGTGCCGATCCCATTCTTCCTGCACAAGGCCACCGGCGAGCTGCACCCGCGCACCGTCGAGCTGATGGAAGAGGTCGCCAAGCGTGTCGAGCAGGAAGGTATCGAAGCCTGGTTCAAGCTTGACGCGGCCGAGCTGCTTGGCGCCGAAGCGGCTGACTACGACAAGATCAACGACACCCTCGACGTCTGGTTCGACTCCGGTACCACCCACTGGCATGTACTGCGTGGCTCGCACGGCCTCGGCCACACCACCGGCCCGCGCGCCGATCTGTACCTGGAGGGCTCGGACCAGCACCGCGGCTGGTTCCATTCGTCCCTGCTGACCGGCAGCGCCATCGACGGTCACGCGCCGTACAAGGCGCTGCTGACCCATGGCTTCGTGGTCGACGAGAACGGCCGCAAGATGTCCAAGTCGCTGGGTAACGTGGTTGCGCCGCAGGAGGTCAACGACAGCCTGGGTGCCGACATCATGCGCCTGTGGGTCGCGTCCACCGACTATTCCGGTGAGATGGCCGTATCCAAGGTGATCCTGCAGCGCAGCGCCGACGCCTACCGCCGCATCCGCAACACCGCGCGCTTCATGCTGGCCAACCTCAACGGCTTCGATCCGGCCAAGGACCTGCTGCAGCCCGAGCAGATGCTCGACCTCGACCGCTGGGCCGTGGACGCCGCCCTGCGTTTGCAGGAAGAAATCATCGAAGCGTACGGCGATTACCGGTTCTGGAACGTCTACTCCAAGGTGCACAACTTCTGCGTGCAGGAGCTGGGCGGTTTCTACCTGGACATCATCAAGGACCGCCAGTACACCACCGCCGCCGACAGCGTGGCGCGTCGCTCCTGCCAGAGCGCGCTGTTCCACATCAGCGAAGCGCTGGTGCGCTGGATCGCGCCGATCCTGGCCTTCACCGCCGAGGAGATCTGGCAGTTCCTGCCGGGCGAGCGCAACGAGTCGGTGATGCTCAACACCTGGTATGCGGGCCTGGAGCGTCTGCCGGAAGGCTTCGAACTGGATCGTGCCTATTGGGATCGCGTGATGGAGGTCAAGGCTGCGGTCAACAAGGAGCTGGAGAACCTGCGCACGGCCAAGGCCATCGGTGCCAGCCTGCAGGCCGAGGTCACCCTGTTCTGCGACGACGCCAAGCAGGCCGACCTGGCCAAGCTTGGCGACGAGCTGCGTTTCGCCCTGATCACCTCGGCGGCGCAAACCGCGCCGCTGGCCGATGCGCCGAGCGATGCGGTGGTGACCGAGGTCGAAGGCCTGAAGCTGAAGATCCTCAAATCCGCCCACGCCAAGTGCGGCCGCTGCTGGCACTTCCGCGCCGATGTCGGCAGTCATGCCGCGCATCCTGAACTGTGCGATCGCTGCGTGAGCAACATCGAAGGTGAAGGTGAGGTGCGCAAGCATGCCTGAGTCCTCGCGTTTCGGGCATCTGCCCTGGCTGCTGCTGAGTATGCTGATCCTGGTCGCCGACCGGGTGACCAAGGACATCTTCGAGGGCACGCTGAGCATGTACCAGCGCATCGAAGTGATTCCGGGTTACTTCGACTGGACCCTGGCCTACAACACCGGCGCGGCATTCAGCTTCCTGGCCGATGCCGCCGGCTGGCAGCGCTGGTTCTTCGCAGCCATCGCCATCGTCGTCAGCGTCGTGCTAGTAGTCTGGCTCAAGCGCCTCAAGCGTCACGAGACGTTGCTGGCCGTGGCGCTGGCCATGGTCCTGGGTGGTGCGCTGGGTAACCTGTATGACCGCGTGGTGCTTGGTCACGTGGTCGACTTCATTCTGGTGCATTGGCAGAGCCGCTGGTTCTTCCCGGCGTTCAATCTGGCCGACACCTTCATCACCATCGGCGCCATCCTGCTGGCGCTGGATATGTTCAAGAGCGACAAGTCCGCGAAGGAGGCTGCGAAATGACAGACGTGCGCATCGGTCCGGACAGGGAAGTGACCCTGCATTTCGCCCTCAAGCTGGAAAACGGCGATGTGGTCGACAGTACCTTCGACAAGCAACCGGCGACCTTCAAGGTCGGCGACGGCAACCTGCTGCCCGGCTTCGAGCAGGCGCTGTACGGCTTCAAGGCTGGCGACAAGCGCAGCGTGCAGGTACAACCGGAGCAGGGCTTCGGCCAGCCCAACCCGCAGAACGTGCAGATCATGCCGCGCGGCCAGTTCGAGGGCATGGAGCTGTCCGAAGGCCTGCTGGTGATCTTCAACGATGCCGCCAATACCGAGCTGCCAGGCGTGGTCAAGGCGTTCGATGACAAGCAGGTCACCATCGACTTCAACCACCCACTGGCCGGTAAGGTGCTGGCCTTCGATGTGGAAATTATCGAGGTCAAGGCCCTCTAGCCCGTGCAGCCGCTCTTGTAGGAGCGGCTTCAGCCGCGAAGCTCTTGTTGCAGCCTGCGCTTATCCCGCGCAGGCTGTACCTTTCCGGGATCGAACCATAGCGTCGTGCGATCCCTGATCAATACCGAGACAGCCAGCATGCATATCAAACTCGCCAATCCCCGAGGCTTCTGCGCCGGTGTCGATCGCGCCATCGAAATCGTCAACCGCGCGCTGGAAGTCTTCGGCCCGCCGATCTATGTACGCCATGAAGTGGTGCACAACAAATTCGTGGTCGAAGACCTGCGTGCCCGTGGCGCGGTGTTCGTCGAAGAGCTGGATCAGGTGCCGGACGACGTCATCGTCATCTTCAGTGCTCATGGCGTCTCCAAGGCCGTGCGCGACGAAGCGGCGCGTCGTGGCCTCAAGGTATTCGACGCCACCTGCCCGCTGGTGACCAAGGTACATATGGAAGTGGTGCGTTACAGCCGTGAAGGCCGCGAGTGCATCCTTATCGGCCACGAAGGCCATCCGGAAGTCGAAGGCACCATGGGCCAGTACGACGTCAGCAATGGTGGCGCCATCTATTTGGTGGAAGACGAGACGGACGTCGCCGAGCTGCAGGTGCGCAACCCCGAGAACCTGGCGTTCGTCACCCAGACCACCCTGTCGATGGACGATACCAGCAAGGTGATCGACGCCCTGCGCACCAAGTTTCCCGCCATTGGCGGCCCGCGCAAGGACGACATCTGCTACGCCACACAGAACCGCCAGGACGCGGTCAAGCAGCTGGCCAGCGACTGCGATGTACTGTTGGTGGTCGGTAGCCCGAACAGCTCCAACTCCAATCGCCTGCGCGAACTGGCCGAACGCATGGGCACGCCGGCCTACCTGATCGATGGGGCCGAAGACATGCGTGCCGAGTGGTTCGAGGGGGCGCAGGGCGTTGGTATCACTGCGGGCGCCTCCGCTCCGGAAGTGCTGGTGCGCGGCGTGGTCGAACAGCTGCGCGCCTGGGGCGCGGTGGGGGAGACCGAGCTGGATGGGCGGCCGGAGAACATCACTTTCTCCATGCCGAAGGAGTTGCGGGTCAAGGCGCTGTAAATGAAAAGCCCGATCTATGGATCGGGCTTTTTATTAGTTGGTGTGGGGGCGGGTTTATTTCCAGCAGTCTGCCGCGCTCTTACTACCGCTTACACCTTTGACGCCTGTTGCGGTCAGGGTCAGGTTGCCGCAGGCAGTGTCGTTGAACTGCTCCTCAGCTGTCAGCGTATAACCGCCATCGCCGGCGTGTTCATCGATAGACAGCTCATATTTACCTGTCTCCGATGTGCTGCCATTCTTCAGGTTGAGCTTGCCTATGTCGCTGTCGGAAGTGATGTATTCGTTGTTTTGCGCGAAGTAACGCTCCTGACGGGCGGCGACCTCGCTGAGGAACGCCTGGCCTTCGGTGCGGTTACCGCGTTTGACGAACTCCTGATAGCTTGGATAGGCAATCGAGGCCAGTATGCCGATGACTACCACGGTGATCATTACTTCGATCAGGGTGAAGCCGCTCTGGCGATGGTCGTGGCTGTAGAGCACTGGATCATTCCTCTGTTGGTAGTTGCCGCCAGGTTTGACGGCCTTCCGTCAGGCCGGCATTTACGGCGTAACTCTCGACGCCGCTGTCGCCGCCGTCGTTCACGTAGATGCTGCCACGGGAGATGCTGAAGTCGCCGCCGTCGAAGATGAAGCCGGAGATATTGGGATCATATTCACCGTCGCCATCCAGATCGAACGTTGCATAAAGAGTGGCGCCGCCTGTGGTCGAATTGATCCCGTAGGCGGTGCCGGTCAGCCCGGCTTCACAAGGATCCTCGGTAGGGGTCATAGTGGTCAGCAACTGGGTATTGCCCAGCATCCGCATGTTGTAGATCAGGCGTTCACCTTCTTTGGGGAAATCGAGGTACCAGCCCCATTCATTGACATTGTTGTCGTTGTCGTACCAGCTCACGGCATTCTGGGAAAGGCTATAGGTCGTCCGGCCATCGAAGCTGGTTTCGGTGAATGTCTGCACTTGCAGGTTGCTGCGGCTTCTGTTCGCTGTCGGCGAGGTATTGATGTTCTGCCCCGCCGTATTGCGATCCCATATGCCGTACAGGCTTTGAAAGCTGCTATCGCTCTTGTCAGGGGTGGTCAGGTAGCGCCCTGTGCCAAAGGTCACGATGTAGCCGAGACCGCTCGGATGCCGAGTTAACAGGGGCGCCGCAGTGATCGGCTGGCGTTTGCCAGCGCCATTGCGGGCCACGTAGAGCGGTGCGCCACCGAAGGAAACCTCAAGCTTGCTGGCTGCTATACCATTCTCGGTAGGGGCGAACGGAGTGTCCGATGTGGTATCGATCAAATCGAAACGCCACAGGTTGCCGAGCAAGTCGCCGGCATAGGCATAGTCGACGATACCGTCATTGTTGATGTCGAAGCCCATGACGCGAGACAGACCGTTGCGCAGGCTGTCGACTGTTTCATTCTCTGCCAGCTCCGGTAGGGCGGTTAGCTTCTTGATGATTTCACCGGTCTGGATGTTGAGTACGAAGAGCACGGCAGCGTTACTGCCACTGTCGTAGCCATTGGGAACCAGAGCGGCCCACTCGCCGGTGTGCAGGCGGAAGATGCCGGGCGTGGGTACGCTGTAGCCCATGTCCGCATTATCCTCGTTGCTGAACTCCCAGAGTAATGTGGGATCGTCCGGATCGGTCACGTCCAAGGCAAACACGGCGCGGCCACCGGCGCCGAGGCTGCCGAGCAGTACCTTGCGCCATTGCCCATCAAAGTACACGTCACGCGCTACCGGTGAACCATCGACGAAGTAGCGGTGCGGGGTGCCGCCTTCCTGACCGTAGTCGGAGGCAGTGAGTACTGGCAGGTTCTTGATCACCGCACTGGGAATGAAGGCGAAGCGCTCCGCGCCGGTTGCGGCATCGAAGGCATGTAGCATGCCGTCATTGGCACCGACATAGATTGTGCCCTTGCCGAACTGGCCGGTTCTGTAGGTGTCGTAGTTATCGCTGCCTTCCAAGGCGTTGGCATTACTGATGGAGTAGTTTGCACCCGAGACCAGCAGCGGCGAAGAGTTGACGATGTCGCCGAGCTTTCCGTTGCGAAGAGTATTCACACGGGATGCGCCGAGGGTGTCGGTTGTGCCATTCGGGGCGGTGTTGAGCAGTGCTTGCTGAGCTTCGCTCAGATTGTTCCAGAGGAATGGGGTTAGGGTGCCTTCCTTGGAAAATATTATCTTCCGCCCTTCGCTGTTGGCTGGAGTCGAGTTGACTGTCCATTCTCCATCGGTTTCTCCAGGGTTGCGAATGCTGACTTTTTTCAGTGTACCGCTCCAGTCTTTCACATCGAAGCTGGTGGTATAGGCGAACGTGCGGTCATCATCCTCGACCACGCTACCTTCGGTGCTGATGGTGGGTGAGGTGACGCTGCTGTTGCGTTGCAATGTGTCGTTGAAAGCCGTGGTCAGCTGATCTTTAAGGGTCAGGGCGTTGGTCACCAGGAAGTAGTTGCTGGGGTCGCCCGAGACCTCGGCAGGGGCTCTGCCCGGCATGCCGTATTTGGCGGCATACCAAAGTGGGTCTTTGAGAAAGTTGTCCATAGACCCGCTGGAGTTGGGGGTGAAGGTACGGCTGGCAGTATTGGGCAGGTTCTTGCAACTATTGTTATTGTCTTTACCGACACAGTAGCCAGGATCTTGATTGGCTGGTGTATTGAGCGGATAGAACACATTGTTGTTGTTTAGATCCTGGATATCGATATAGATACCATCCTTGCTGGTGCCGGAAATTACATAGCCCATCTGCTGCACGGTGGAGCCGGCTTTGAAGGTGGTCTTGACCTCTACCACAACTTTCTTCAGAGCATTATCCCACTTCACGGTATATTCGGCGATGGCGTCCATATCATGGTCGGAGCCGACTTCCATGTCCTCATAGTTGATAAGGAACTTTGCGTAGGGGAACCCGCCATTTTCGGTGAGGTCCGTATCCTCCGTGCCGGTGTTGGCCATCTTGATAACGTAGTAATCGACGACCGGGTTGGTGGGGACGAACCGATTGATATTGATATCACGGTTTGCGTCACCAATAGATGAGCGAACGGACTTGGCAAAGGGGACAACGGTGACATGACTATTGCCGACAGGAATACGGATCTGCGGTAGCGGTGACGCCAAGGCTACCGCATAGGTCATGACCTCGTTCTTTTTGGCGCCGGTACCAGCAATCTTGTTCGTGGCCCCATAGCGAGCTACCCCGGCTGAATAGTAGGTGCCGCGTTTGCTTGGCTCCTCGGGGGCAAGGCCACGGGCCCAGGACAGGGCGTCGATGGTCTTGGGAGTAGGCGCATCATCGGCATTGGCCGATGCTGACTGGCCGATAAAGTAATCGTTACCGTGGATGCCTTCGCTGGCGCCAATGGCGTCGACCTCGGTTGAGACGTTGAAGTCCGACAAAGCAGTGGCATCGGCCGCGATGGACTGGTAGCGACTGCCCGGCAGCTTGTAGTCGTAGGATGGGTTGATGTCGCTGAGTACGGTCATGACCGGGCGAGCGCAGCGCGGATAACCACCACCACCATTGTTCTCGGCGGTGTAAGGTGGCTTCCATGTGGGTTTCGCCAGGTTGTGGGTGTTATCCTTGCTGGCACCGCTGCCATAGTCGTAGAGCGAGTGAGCCGCAGTGGCACCACTGAAGTAACGCAGCGTTTCGAACATCATTTCCGCCACCGGGTTGCCCCACATGGCGCAATCAGCGGAGTTGCCGCCTGTGTAGTCAATGGGGTTGCCTTTATAGGCAGAGTTCCAGTTGCAACCGTCGTAGAAATTGCTGTTATTGAAGTCGATGACTTTCAGGCGGTCGATGTTGGCGACGATGCCGTTCACATTGGTGAATACACCAGTTTGCGAGTTTACTTCCTCGGTAAAGTTGCTGATATTGCGGCGCAGAATGCCGCCAGCGATATTTTTCTGATATGAGCCGGTTAGCAGGCCGAAGTGCATTTCTTCGCTTTCACCGAAGTCGTGCAGCAGGCCTGTGGGTTTATAAATCGGGTTGCCCGTTTGGTTGGGATAGAGTTTGCAGTTTTCGTCGCGCAGATCCTCTGCTACTCCGGTGCAGGTTTCGACCCGGACGTTATAGCCGATAGTCGTTCCGCAGTCGTGAACGCCTGACTTGCCGTTGCTTGCTGTCTGGCCCGACGAACCACACTTTTGTCCACCTTGCCCATTGCTGCTTTCTCTGGATACCCAGTCCCATACCTGCCAGTCGGTATCTTTGAGTACCCGCAACTGTGTCCGGTTAGTTGCTTCGACGCCCATGGTGGTAACGGCAAATAGATGCCGTTTATTGTTGGCCGGGTTGCCCAGTGATGGCGCATAGTGATTGATATTGTATGTATCCCTCTTGGGGTCATACGATTTACCCCACGCATGGCCATCGCGTGGAATATAGGCTGCTTCAAGTATTGTGCTTGTTGTGGTGTCCACGCTGCGCCGGCCGCCATAGAGCACGCGGCGCATGGCATCCATGCGTGAGGTGGTCAGGTAATTGAGGAAGTCGCCGCTCCAGCGACCGCTGCATTGCTTGCCGTTGTCCCCGGTGGCTTTGGAGGTGGGAACGAATCTACCGCCTGCTGCTGCCTGGCTGTTGGCGGCACCGGTGTTGCCCGTGTAGTCATAGCAGACGTTGCTGTTGAAATAGCCGTAATAGTTGATCTGGGGGTTGTAGCCGACATCTATCACGCCGTCCCCATCAAGGTCGGAGGCGTCGTTATAGGCCTCGTAATACAACGTGTGGTCACGGCTCATCACCAGCATGTTCAGTGGCGGGACGGAGCCGGTGACGAAAAGAGGGGTTTGAACGAGTGAGCCACTATCGGCCCAGGCTACGGGCAGACCGACGTTGAGGCCAAGCAGAGTGCCAAGGGCAAAGGGTGCAATGCGCGGGATCATAAAATTCTCCTGGCGACTCATTTCTTGATGAGCAAAGTGGTCGAAGTCAGGCAGAGGGTGGCGGCGGTGCAGGTGTCGCTCGCGTCGCCATCCTTGTAGGCTTGAGCGTTGACTTCGTAGAAGAAGCTACTTCCCGACTCTGCCGTATCTATGCCGGCCAGTGCGCCACCGGCATTGCCGGCGTCATTGGTGCCGCCGCCCCCGGCATTAAAGGGGCCGCCAATGAAGCGGATGTACCAGCGGGCTTCGCGTTCCAGCGTGGTGTCATTGCTGAGACCCTTGTAGTCCTCTGCATCGTTGAAGTCGTAATCGTAATCCTCAGCTTTGCCGAGATAGCACGGTATGTCGCTGACCTGTAAGCAGTCTTCGATAGCCGCTGCTGCGCCGATTCGTCTTTCCGCTTCACGCTGGGCCGATTCGGCGGCGTTGTGCAGGCGTTTCTGCTCGATCAGGTTGCCGGTGATGCGGCTCTCCAGCATGACTTCACGCATGCTGCCGATACCCAGCAGGGTGATGATCAGCAGCATGACCAGGGCGATCACCAGCACGGCGCCGTGTTGGTGTTGGCGGGGGGAAACGTTCATGGCATCAGGTTCCTCAAGGTCGAACTGCCGCTTACCATCTGGTAGAGCCGGCCGGCCTCACAGGTGAGCGGCTGGCCGGTGAGGTTTGCCCAGTCACCGACATTGTCTGTGTTGTCCGGGTTGGTGCACACCTTGCTGTCGACGCCCTGGGTCAGGTTGCTGGGGGTGGCGACCAGCAGTGCGGAATAACGCAGGGCACGAACGATATCGCCGGCGTCCGGAGTGGCGGTGTACTCGTCGACTCTTAGCAGGGAGATATCACTGTTGACGCCGTAGTCGAAGTACAGGCCAGCGATGTTGCTGACCAGCTCCTGACCATTGCATTTGAGTGAGCCGTTCTCCAGAACGAGCTTCTCGATCATGATCTCGCTGCTGGTGAAGTGCGCCTGTGTGGTGTCGCTGTCGTAGGGGGTGCTGAGGTTGCTACTACCGGGGAAGGTATTGCCCAGGCAGTTAGTTTCGTTTTCATCCCGGGGCTGGTAGCGCAGGCACAGGGTGGAGCCATTTATGCGTACGACAGTCTGGCCCGCAGCAAACACACAGTTCGAGATATCGCCGGTTGAGGTATTGTTGGCGCCTGTTTGCGAGGGGAACGCTACATCCATGCCAAGGGCCGGGTTGCGGCGGTAACCGGCCTTGGATAGGCGTTCACCGATCAGCATGAGGGCGAACCGGCCATTTTCCAGGTTCTCGCCTTGACCCTGTTGGTAGATGTAGTTGCGCTTGTTGTCGATGTATATCTGGGTAACGCCCAGAATCAGGAAGCTGCTGATGGCCATGGCGACCATCAGCTCGACCAGGGACAGGCCACGCTGGTTTCGGGAAAGTGTCGGGAACATGCTCAGAACTCCGTACGCACGGCGTAGGTGCAGTATTCGTTGTTGCTATCGTCTAGGCACTCCCCGCCTTTGACGGCCCAAGCGAGCTGGATTTCGATGGTGGAGCCATCACCTGTGCAAGAACCGGAGGTTTTGGTCCGACATATGTGGAATGCGGCCTTCTTGGCATCATCTGCCATGAGGGCTTGTGCGCCTGGCAGGTTGGCCTTGACCTTTTCCGCCCAGCAACCCAGTCGTTGTTGAGCGGTAGCGGTGGCAAGGGAGGAGCAGTCGTCCGCTGGGTCGGGGAAGTCAGCCGTCTTGGCCTTGTAGTAGCCGGATTCTGCACGTGGCAGGCCGTTGGCGATGACCTTGTCGAGGTCGGCGCGCATCATTTCCTGCAAGTCCTCGGCGAGCATGGCGGCGATGTTGCGTTGGGTCGAGTCCTGGGTATAGACGATGGTGCGCCCCTGCAAGGCGACCAGCCCCAGCACACCGATGCTGATGAGCACGATGGTGACGAGGACTTCGATCATGCTGAAACCGCGATTGTTGTGAGCGCTGTTCATGTTCAGTCCTGAACTTTCCTGATGAACCCGGCCGCCTGGGTGGAGACGGTGAAGGATAGGCTGCTACTGGCGAAGGAGGTGGTGGAGGCTGTGGCTGTGCCGTTGAGATTGAAGTCGATGCTGGTGGTACTGGCGTTCACGGTCACGTTGGAGGGAATCTCCATGCTGCGATTGCCACTGCTCCAGGTGTTGCCGCTCCGGGTTACGGTTATCTTCGAGCGTGTGGTCACCGCATCGCTACGCGCCGATAGCAACAGGGCATGGAATTCGTTGGCGGTGGCGGTGACGCGGTTGTTTTCGATCAGGCGAGTGAACGACGGAACCGCGATGGAGATGAATATGGCCAATACGGCGAGCGTGACCATGAGCTCGATCAAGGTGAAACCGCTCACCCTCTTATTCAGGGGGGAGCGTGTGGCAAGCAGCTTGCTGTCCTTGGCATAAGGCATGGTGTTGGCTCTGGATACATTGGGACAGCGAAATACTGCCTAGCCGGCCTGCGCTTGTCTGCTGCAAGGGGGATGAGTGGTTCAAGTATCGGTATGGCTGGTTGAGCAGCAGCCAGGGCGCATTTCGGCGCTGGAATCCCGTACCCGTCCCTGGCGATTGATCGTCAGTGCCCAGACCGTTTTCCCGTCTCGACATAGGGTGAAGCGGCCGTTATTGGCGTAGGTGGTGCCATTTGGTTGAAAGCGGATGTCCTTGCCGAGGCCGCGCCAGCATAGGCCGTTATTGGCAGGTAGTTGCTGTAGGTGATGAAGCTGGGGTGGGGAAGTTGTGGTGATCAGCCAGTGCTTCTGCCAGTCACCGTTGCAGGTGATGCCATCGCTGGAGCCGCATAGCCGATACTGTTGGTTGTTGATGACGGCTTGTGCGCGGGTTTGCTGGATTTGGCTATGGAGCAGATTGCGCAAGGCTTCGTCGCGGTTGTCCTGAAGAAGCTTGCCGAACCCAGGGATGGCGAGGCCGAAGAGGGTGCCGAGCAGAGCCAGGGCGATCAGGAGTTCGGCAAGGCTCATAGCTTTCTGTTGCTTCCGATCCATGGGGCAATTCCTTTTGCACGTATGATGCGGCCTTCCTGACCGCTATGTTCTGTTTAGAACAGGACGGCGGGGTGTCAAGTGTTCGGATGCGAGATGAGGCGTGAGGATGGACGTTGTGGTGGTTGGCGGTGGTGTTATCGGTCTGTTGAGCAGTTATCAATTGGCGAAGGCTGGCTTGCGTGTGCTGCTCGTCGAGTCATCCGGGCAGGTCGGCCGCGAATCCTCCTGGGCCGGCGGCGGGATCGTCTCGCCGCTCTACCCCTGGCGCTACAGCGCGGCGGTGACGGCGCTGGCGCATTGGTCGCAGGATTTCTACCCAGGTTTTAGTCGGCGCTTGTTGGGCGAGACAGGCGTCGATCCCGAGGTGCACGTCACCGGGTTGTATTGGCTGGATCTGGATGACGAGGCCGAAGCCTTGGCTTGGGCCCAGCGCGAAGGGCGTCCGCTGTTTCCGGTGGATATCGTTGAGGCTTATCAGCAGGTGCCTGTTCTGGGTGGCGGTTTCCAGCGCGCCATTCATATGCCGGGTGTGGCCAATGTGCGTAATCCCCGGTTGGTCAAAGCGCTGCGGGCGGCATTGACGGCGATGCCCAACGTCGAGCTGCGTGAGCATTGTCCGGTTACCGGCTTTATTCGGGAGGGCGAGCGGATCTGCGGTGTGACCACGGCTGCCGGCGAGATTCGGGCTGAGCGTGTGGTATTGGCGGCTGGCGCCTGGAGTGGCGAGTTGCTCGGGACGCTTGGGCTGGAGTTACCAGTTGAACCTGTGAAGGGGCAGATGATTCTCTACAAGTGCGCCGAGGATTTTCTGCCAAGCATGGTATTGGCCAAGGGGCGCTATGCGATCCCGCGGCGTGATGGGCATATCCTGATTGGCAGCACGCTGGAGTATGCGGGGTTCGACAAAACGCCGACCGATAACGCGTTGGAAAGCCTGAAAGCCTCGGCCGAAGAATTGTTGCCTGCACTCAAGGATGCCGAGGTGGTCGGGCATTGGGCCGGCTTGCGGCCCGGCTCGCCGGAAGGCATTCCCTTTATCGGCGAGGTGCCTGGGCACCCGGGCCTATGGCTGAACTGTGGGCACTTCCGTAATGGGTTGGTGCTGGCGCCGGCATCCTGCCAGTTGCTGGCTGATCTGATGCTCGGGCGTGAGCCGATTATCGATCCGGTACCTTATGCGCCGGCAGGGCGGTTGCAGTAGAGGCTCGTCAACGCTTGCAGGGGACGGCGCAGGCGGTCTTGATCGCCGGCAAGCCGACTCCTACACAAGCGTGATCTCGGGGTTCAGTCGATACCCAGCTTCTTCAGGCGGTAGCGCATCGAGCGGAAGGTCAGGCCCAGGCGTTGCGCGGCCGCCGTGCGGTTCCAGCGGGTTTCTTCCAGTGCCTGCATGATCAGTTTGCGTTCGATGTCCTCGAGGTAGTCCTCGAGGTTGTCGATCTGCGCCAGGCTGGCTTCGCCGCCTTCGTTGCCGGGGCCGCTGGCGTCGGCCAGGCGTAGGTCGCTGGGCGTGATCTGATCGTCTTCGCACAGTGTGTAGGCGCGTTCGAGCATGTTTTCCAGCTCGCGCACGTTACCGGGAAAACGGTAGTTCTTCAGCTTCTCCAAGGCATCGGGATGCAGTTTGGCTGCAGCCAGGCCGGTGCCTTCGGCCAGGCGCGTGAGCATCACCTCGGCCAGTTGCGCGATGTCTTCGCGGCGCTCGCGCAGCGGTGGCACGCGCAGTTCGATGACGTTGAGGCGGTAATAGAGATCCTGACGGAAACGGCCAGCTGCGACTTCGGCTGCCAGATCCTTGTGGGTGGCGCAGAGGATGCGTACATCGACCACCACTTCCTGTTGGCCACCGACGGCGCGCACGGCCTTCTCCTGAATCGCGCGCAGCAGTTTGACCTGCATCGGCAGCGGCAGGTCGGCGACCTCGTCGAGGAACAGGGTGCCGCCATTGGCCGCTTGGAACAGCCCCTGCTTGTCTTCGATGGCGCCGGTGAAGCTGCCTTTCTTGTGGCCGAAGAACTCGCTCTCCATCAGCTCCGAGGGAATAGCGCCGCAGTTGACCGGTACGAACGGCTGTTCGGCGCGCGGCCCCTGCTCGTGAATCAGGCGCGCTACCAGTTCCTTGCCGCTGCCCGACTCGCCGCTGATATAGACCGGCGCCTGGCTGCGTGAAAGTTTCAGGATCTGCTTGCGCAGCGCTTTCATCGGTGGCGAGTCGCCGAGCAGGCGGCTGTCGACCGGGGTCTCTTCGCCTTCGGGCGAGCGAATGCGCAGGGCGGTGGCGACCAGTTCGCGCAGGCGGCCGAGGTCCACCGGCTTGGTGAGAAAGTCGAAGGCGCCGGCCTTGAGCGAGTTGATCGCGGTGTCCAGGCTGCCGTAGGCGGTGATCATCGCCACGGGTACCTGTGGATGACGTTGTTGAATGTGCTGCACCAGATCCAGGCCGGTGCCATCGGGCAGGCGCATATCGGTCAGGCACAGGTCGAATGGCTCGCGCGCCAGCCATTCACGCGCTTCCTTGACGTTGCGCGCGCTGCGGGTGTCCAGCTTCATGCGTCCGAGGGTGATTTCCAGCAGCTCGCGGATATCGGGTTCGTCGTCGACGATCAGGGCTCTCTGACGGTTCATGTTCAGCTCAGTTTGCGCGGGTGGGCGAAGGTGATGCGGAAGCAACTGCCGCCCCCTTCGCGAGGTTTATAGTCGAGGCGGGCCTGGTTGCTCTGGCACAGCTCACGGGAGATATACAGGCCGAGGCCGGTGCCTTTGTTCTCGGTGGTGTAGAAGGGCTCGAAGATATGCTGCTCCTGTTCGGGCGGCACGCCGGGGCCATCGTCGAGAATCTCCAGAACCGGCAGATCGCTGACCGGGTCGCGAAACAGGCGTAGCCAGACCTGGCCGAGCCGGTGCTTCTGGGCGCTGTAGCGCAGGCCGTTTTGTACCAGATTGGTCAGTACCTGGTTCAACTGGTGTGGATCCATGCGCGTCTGCAGGCTGCCGCCCTGGGTTTCCAGGTGGATCTGCCGGTCGGCCGGTGCCGAGCTGCGAAATTCGCTGGCGAAGCGGTGTAGCCAGTATTTCAGGTCGAGCAGTTGCGGTTCGGCCTGGCGCCGGCGCGAGAGCTGGAGGACGTTCTCGATCACCAGGTTCATGCGTTTGGAGTGATCCTGAATGATCTGCGCCAGGCGCTGATCCGGGCCTTGCAGGTCTTCCGATTCCTGCAACAACTGCGCGGCATGGCTGATGGCGCCGAGCGGGTTGCGAATTTCGTGGGCGATGCCGGCGGTCAGGCGGCCCAGCGAGGCCAGCTTGAGTTGCTGGGCCTGCTGGGCGATCTGCGAGATGTCATCGAGAAACACCAGAATATGTTGCTGGTCGTCGCGTTGGAGGGAAATGAAGCTCGGTTGCAACACCGGGCCATCGACCTGCGCCTGCAGGCTTTCCGGCCGCAGGGTCGGGTTGTGCAGCCACTGCTGCAGGCGTTTGACCAGCTCGGGGCAGTGTGGGTCGATGATCTTGCCGGTCAGTTCGCCACGGCCCAGTAGCTGCGTTGCCCCCTGGTTGGCCAGCAGCACTCGGTGTTGGGTGTCGAGCACCAGTATGCCGGTGCGCATGCGTTGCAGGATCTGCGCATTGAGCTCTTCGAGGTTGGCTACGTCGGCTGCACGCTTTTCGGCCAGGGTTTCACTGATCTGCAGGCGTCGGGTGATGCCCTGGATGAATAACGCGCCAGCGAAACACAGCGCGCCGAGGGCGCCAGCCTGCACGTACTGGGCGGCGGCAGCCGGGCGGCTGAGGCTGAGGTAGAAGGTCAGGTAGATCAGTGCTATCGCGGCGATGGCGGCGATCAACAGGCCAACGCGGCCGCGCAGCAGAATGTTGGCGATCGCTACGGCGACCACCAGCAGGTTGCCGATGCCGCTGGGCGTGCCGCCCGCTGCATAGAACAGGGCCGAGAGAAAGATCACATCGACCAGCGCCAGGCTGAACAGCTGCATCAGGTGCTTGGGTTTCTGCACCAGTACGGCGATGAAGATGTTGAGGATCAGGTAAACCCAGCTGCCGGTGCGAAACAGCTCGATATGCACGACATCCAGCAACTGCTCGTCGAGGTTGCTGGAGATCAGCAGGATCAGCGCCAGGCCGATGGTCAGGCGATAGAAGTGATAGAGCCTGAGGATGCGCTGCCCTTGTGTGCTGTTCTGTACGCTGGTGTCAGCGGTCACCGGTGTGCGGGCCTTGTTCGAGGTGGGCCTGGCTGCAGTACCACTGCTGATCCTGGCTCAGCGCCTGGGCCTTGGGGATGTGCACGCCACAGTGCGCGCAGCGAACCATGGGCGCTGGTTCATCTTCGCGCTGCGCTTGGCTGGGGCGCTTGGGGGCGCTTATATAGCGGCGCCAAACCCAGATCGCGGCGAAAATGATGGCGATCCAGAACAGCAAGCGAAACAGACCCATGGTGCACTCTTTTGTTTGGTTGAGGGTGGCAGTTTAGCCAAGGTGAAGTCCGCGGCACAGGGGGCGGTGGCAAGCTGTGCGCTGTTTCCGGGGCAATAAAAAGGGAGGCCGAAGCCTAATGCCAGTCAGTTAAGGCTGTACGCGTTTGGCTCCCCTCTCCCGTTTACGGGAGAGGGGCTGGGGGAGAGGGTCGAAATACCGCGAAACGGCCATTTACCCCTCTCCGAACATGGCTCGCCAGAGGGGCGAGGAGACTCGTCGTAGGCAGTCAGCGCTTAACTGATCAGCATTAGGCCGAAGCCTCCCTTGTTCAATCACGCATCGCTCAGTCGAACAGACCGAAGGTCAGGTAGCTCCAGATCGAACGCTTCTTGGCGGTTTCGCCGGTCTTGGCGTCCTGCTGCAGTTCGCGCGGTATCTGCTGCTCGGCTTCCTCGTACTGACGAACCACGTCCTGGCTAGCGCGGGTTTCGCCCGGCGGCAGCGGCGTGTCGGTTTCGATCAGGCCCAGGGTGGCCTTGGCCAGCCAGGAGCGGTTGTCGGCTTCCTCTTCGAGCGGTACGAACTCGCCGCTTTCCAGGCTCGGATGGTCAGGGTAGTTGAGCTTGAGGGTTTCCAGGCTGGTGGCAGCCAGATCATCCAGGGACAGACGCTGATAAGCCTCGGTCATGATTGCCAGGCCGTCACCGACCGACGGGGTTTCCTGAAAGTTTTCCACCACGTAGCGGCCACGGTTGCCGGCGGCGACGTAGGCCTGGCGGGTCAGGTAGTAGTGGGCGACATGCACTTCATAGGCGGCCAGCAGGTTGCGCAGGTAGATCATGCGCTGTTTGGCGTCCGGCGCGTAGCGGCTGGTCGGGTAGCGGCTGGTGAGCTGAGCGAACTCGTTGTAGGAATCGCGCGCGGCGCCCGGGTCACGCTTGGTCATGTCCAGCGGCAGGAAGCGCGCCAGCAGGCCGCGATCCTGGTCGAAGGAGGCCAGGCCCTTGAGGTAGTAGGCGTAGTCGACGTTGGCGTGCTGCGGATGCAGGCGAATGAAGCGCTCGGCGGACGACTTGGCGGCCTCCGGCTCGGCATTCTTGTAGTAGGCGTAGATCAGCTCCAGCTGCGCCTGCTCGGCATAGCGCCCGAACGGATAGCGCGACTCCAGCGCCTTCAGTTTGGCGATGGCCTGGGTGTAGCTGCGGTTGTCCAGGTCGGCCTGGGCCTGCTGGTACAGCTCCACCTCGCTGAGGTTTTCATCGACCTCCGGCTGCTTGGAGGAGCAGGCGGCGGTAAGGGCGAGGATGGCGATCAGCAGCAGGTGTTTCACTTGCATGGCGGCTTGCGTCCCTGTGACGGCCGCGCGGCCGTCCTGTTATGATGAGCGCCCCCGGAAAACCCTGGGGCAAAGACGCCGTATTTAACCACAAGCCTGTCGCCGAAACCAAAGGCCAGGCTCCCGCCGTTGCCGAAGATGACTTCTATAAACAAACAGCTGATCCAACTCCAGGCCATTGTCCCCTTTGAACAGGGCGGTCAACGCCTCGACCAGGTGGCTGCGCAGCTGTTTGGCGAGTTCTCCCGTTCGCGCCTTTCCACCTGGATCAAGGAAGGTCGCCTGACCGTCGATGGCGCCGTGGCGCGTCCGCGCGACACCGTGCATGCTGGCTCGACGCTGGTACTGGATGCCGAGCAGGAAGCGCAGGGCGAGTGGATCGCGCAGGACATCGAACTGAACATCGTCTATGAAGACGAACACCTGCTGGTGATCGACAAACCCGCAGGCCTGGTGGTACACCCGGCTGCTGGACATGCCGACGGCACCCTGCTCAACGCCCTGCTGCACCACGTGCCGGATATCATCAACGTACCGCGTGCCGGTATCGTCCATCGCCTGGACAAGGACACCACCGGCCTGATGGTGGTGGCCAAGACCCTGCAGGCGCAGACCAATCTGGTCGAGCAGTTGCAGAAGCGCACTGTCAGCCGCATCTATGAATGCATCTGCATCGGCGTGATCACCGCTGGCGGTACCATCGATGCGCCGATTGGCCGCAGTTCCAGCCAGCGTCAGCGTATGGCAGTGACCGATGGCGGCAAGCCGGCGGTCAGTCACTATCGCGTACTCGAGCGCTACCGCTCGCACACCCATGTACGGGTCAAGCTGGAAACCGGGCGTACCCACCAGATTCGTGTGCACATGACCCACGTTGGCTACCCGCTGGTGGGCGATCCGGTCTACGCTGGTCGTTTCCGCATTCCGCCGGCGGCCAGTCCGACCCTGGTGCAGAGCCTCAAGGAGTTCCCGCGTCAGGCGTTGCATGCGCGTTTCCTCGAGCTGGATCACCCGGCCACTGGCAAACGCATGAAGTGGGAGTCGGCGCTGCCGGATGATCTGGTCTGGCTGCTGACCCTGTTGCGTCAGGATCGCGAGGCCTTCGTCGGGTGAGTGCCCACGACTGGCTCATTCCCGATTGGCCTGCGCCGGCCAACGTACGCGCCTGCGTCACCACGCGCAGTGGCGGTGTCAGCGCCGCGCCGTTCGATAGCTTCAACCTGGGCGATCATGTCGATGACGCCCCAGCAGCGGTGGCGAGCAATCGTCAGCATCTGGTCGAGGCCTTGGGTTGCCAGCCAGCCTGGCTACGCCAAGTGCATGGCATAGTGGTGGCCGAAGCCAATCCGGCTGTGGTCATCGAAGCCGATGGCAACTGGACGGCCACGCCTGGTATCGCCTGCACGGCGATGACGGCCGACTGCCTGCCAGCCCTGTTCTGTGATCGCGCCGGCACCCGTGTGGCTGCGGCCCACGCTGGTTGGCGCGGGTTGGCCGGTGGCGTGCTGGAGGCGACCGTGCAGGCGCTCGGCGTCGCACCGCATGAGTTGCTGGTCTGGCTCGGTCCGGCCATCGGCCCGGCTGCGTTCGAGGTGGGAGCAGAAGTGCGCGAGGCCTTCGTGCGACAGCATGCCGAGGCTGCCAGTGCGTTCTTGCCCAGCGCCAATGCTGGCAAGTTCATGGCCGATATCTACCAACTAGCACGCATTCGCCTGGCTGCCATCGGCGTGACCGCGGTCAGCGGCGGTGGGCTGTGCACCTACAACGACACGCGTTTCTACTCCTATCGCCGCAGTGCCCGCACCGGGCGTTTCGCTTCGCTGATCTGGCTGCAGCCCTACGTTTTCTAATCCTTAATCACCAATATCAATAGTGCTGTCGCGAGCGAGACGACCGGTCATATGCTCGGCGCCATGAACAGCATTCGACTCGACAAGCGCGACCTGATCCTGAGCAAAGGCTCGGCGGTGATGACGCGGCGTGGTTATCACGGCACCGGCGTGTTGGAAATCGTCCAGGCGGCCGGGATTCCCAAGGGCAGCTTCTATCACTACTTCGCCAGCAAGGAAGACTTCGCCCTGCAGGCGCTGGCCTTCATCTATCGGCCGCGGCTGGCGCGTTATGGCCAGGCGCTGAATGATCCGGCGCTGAGCCCGCGTACGCGCATCCTCGCTTACTACCGCGACCTGCTGGCGCACTTCGCCCGCCAGGACACGCCGCAGTACCACTGCTTCATCGGCAGCCTGAGTTTCGAGATGAGCGATATGCTGCCGGCGATCGGTGCCGAGGTCGCGGCCATCCAGCAGGCGTCGGTGGAGATCCTGCGCGACTGCCTGGAGCAGGCGCAGGCCGCCGGTGAACTGCCCGTCGACGAGGACTGCGGCAACCTCGCCACCTTCATCAGCGACGCCTGGCAGGGCGTGTTGGCTCGCCTCAAGGTGGGCCGCAACCTGCAGCCGCTGGAAGCTTTCGTCACCCGCCTGGAGCGTTTGCTGCAGGCCTGATTACCGTTCGACCCCAGAGGAAAGATGATGAACGCACCCGTTCAAGCCCTGTTCGCCCCGTTCCGCCTCGGTAACCTGGAGCTGCCGACCCGTGTGGTCATGGCGCCGATGACCCGCTCCTTCTCGCCCGGTGGCGTACCCAACGCCAAAGTCGTCGAGTACTACCGTCGTCGCGCTGCCGCAGGCGTGGGCCTGATCGTCACCGAGGGCACCACCGTCGGCCACAAGGCCGCCAACGGCTACCCGAACGTACCGCGTTTCTACGGCGAAGAAGCCCTGGCTGGCTGGAAGCAGGTGGTCGACGCCGTGCATGCCGAAGGCGGCAAGATCGTCCCGCAGCTCTGGCACGTGGGTAACGTGCGCAAGTTGGGCACCGAGCCGGATGCCAGCGTTCCTGGCTTTGGTCCGATGGAGAAGGTCAAGGACGGCCAGGTGGTCGTGCATGGCATGACCCAGGCCGATATCGATGAGGTGATCGCTGCCTTCGCCCAGGCTGCGCGCGATGCCAAGGCCATCGGCATGGACGGCGTGGAGATCCACGGCGCCCACGGTTACCTGATCGACCAGTTCTTCTGGGAAGGCAGCAACCAGCGCACTGACCAGTACGGTGGCGACCTGGCGGCGCGTTCGCGTTTTGCCATCGAGCTGATCCAGGCGGTGCGCGCTGCGGTCGGCCCGGACTTCCCGATCATCCTGCGTTACTCGCAGTGGAAGCAGCAGGATTACACCGCGCGCCTGGTGCAGACCCCTGAGCAGCTGGAGGCCTTCCTCAAACCGCTGTCCGACGCTGGCGTGGATATCTTCCATTGCTCGACCCGCCGCTTCTGGGAGCCGGAGTTCGAAGGCAGCGACCTCAACCTGGCGGGCTGGACGCGTAAGCTCACCGGCAAGCCGACCATCACTGTCGGCAGCGTCGGTCTGGATGGCGAGTTCCTGCAGTTCATGGTCAAGACCGACAAGGTGGCCGAGCCAGCCAGCCTGGAAAACCTGCTCGAGCGCCTGAACAAGGAGGAGTTCGATCTGGTCGCCGTGGGCCGCGCGTTGCTGGTCGACCCGGACTGGGCGTCGAAGGTGCGTGAAGGCCGCGAGCAGGACATCCTGCCGTTCAGCCGCGATGCGCTGACCACGCTGGTCTGAGTCCGTTTCTATCGGGCGCCGCGATCCGGCGCCCCGTTTTCAGCCCCGGCACATCGGGGCTTTTTTACATCTGCATGTTTTGAGTGGATGTGATCACGTAGGGCGGGTGCAACCCGCCAGATTGTCTCAGTGGCGGGTTTCACCCGCCCTACGGGCAAGCTCCGTGCTGACGCAGAGGTGCGCTGGCTGCATGGCGCTGCGCAGGTGCTGTTCGAACAGCGCGACGATGCCGTCCCAGCTGAGGTGGCTGGCATGCCTGCGGGCATTGAGGCGGATGCGGCGCAACACTTCCGCCTCTTCCAGCAGCTCACAGGCGGCCTCGCAGAAGCCTGCCTCGTCACCGGGACGGGCGAGCATGCCGTTGTGGCCGTGATGGATATGCTGGGCGGCCGCAGCCTGGTCGAACGCCACCACGCCGAGGCTCGATGCCAGGGCTTCCAGCACCACGTTGCCGAAGGTTTCCGAGAGGCTGGGAAACAGGAACAGATCGCCCGAAGCGTAGTGCGTGGCCAACGCTTCACCGCGCTGCAGACCGCAGAAAAGCGCCTCCGGCAGCTGCGCCTGCAGGCTGGCGCGCAGTGGTCCGTCCCCCACCAGAATCAGGCGCATGCGGCGCTGCGGATGAGCTGTCTGCAGGGCGTGGAAGGCTTTTACCAGCAGGCCAAGGTTCTTCTCTGCCGCCAGGCGACCTACATGCAGCACGGCCAGGTCATCCGGCCCCAGGCCCCAGCTTTCGCGCAGGGCGTCGCAGCGTCGGCGTGGGTGGAACAGCTGGCTGTCGACACCCCGCGCGAGTAGGGCCAGGCGTTCGAAGTCGCGGCGTTCGAGGTCGACCTTCTGGCCGATGCTCGGCACCAGCGTCAGCTGTGTGCAGTTGTGAAACCAGCGCAGGTAGTTGGTCATCGCCCGGGTCAGCAGGCCGATGCCGTAGTGCCCGGTGTACTGCTGGAAGTTGGTGTGAAAACCGCTGACCACCGGGATCGCCAGGCGCCTGGCCGCGCGCAAAGCGGACAGGCCAAGCGGGCCTTCGGTGGCGATATAGAGCACATCCGGGCGTTGTCTTTTCCAGCGCCTGAGCAGCTTGTGCAGGGATGACTGACCCCATTGCAGGCCGGGGTAGCCGGGGAGTGGCCAGCCGCGCGTCAGCAGCAGGTCATTGCCGGCGTCCTGCTCCTGATCGACCTCCTGGCGTGGCCGTATCAGTTGCACGCGATGGCCACGGCCACGCAGGCCGTCGACCAGGCGGCCGAGGGTATTGGCCACGCCGTTGATTTCCGGCGGAAAGGTTTCGCTGATCAGCGCGATGTGCAGAGAAGATGCGTTCATGTAAGCAGTCTCTGCCCAGGTCATGTAGTGAACATGACGTTTCGATTGCGTTTATATGTCAGGCAAGCAGGCCGTGAAGTTGTTCACGCAGCCAGGTATGTGCCGGGTCATGGTGCTGCTGGCGGTGCCAGATCAGGCTGACCTGCACGGCGGGCATATCGAAGGGTAGCGGCGCCACCTGCAGGGCGAACAGCGGCGCGAAGGCGTCGGCCAGGCGCGCGGGTATGGTGCCGAGCAGGTCGGTGTGAGCGACGATGGCCGGAATCGGCAGGTAATTGGGCAGGTGCAGCGCTGCCTGGCGCCTGACCTTGGCCGAGCCCAGGACGATTTCCAGCGGCGAACCGCGCCCGGCGCGCGGCGTCACGATCACGTGGCGAGACTGTTGGTAATCCCTGAGGCTGAGGCCGCCGACGAAGGCCGGATGATCCTGGCGGCCGATCACCACCAGGGCTTCTTCGCGCAGGGGTGCGTAATGCAGGTCGGGCGAATCGACGTGCAGGTAGTCGATGGCCAGGTCCAGGGCACCGCTTTCCAGGCGTGGCAGCAGGTTGTCGGCGTCGTCGCTGTGCGCTACCAGCTCTACCAGCGGCGCGACGCGGGCCAGATGTGCCTGCAGCATCGGCAGCAGCGCGGCCTGGGCGTAGTCGTTGAGCGACAGGCTGAACACGTGCGGCGTCCGTGCATCGAAGGGTTCTGCCGGGCCGAGGCCAGCCTGCAGCAATTGCAGCGCCTGGCGCACGGGCGGGTAAAGGGCCAGGGCGCGAGCGGTCGGGGTCATGCCGCGGGCGGTGCGCTGGAACAGCTCCTCGCCCAGTTGCTGGCGTAGGCGGGCGAGGGCGTTGCTGACCGTCGACTGGCTCAGGTGCAGGCGCTGGGCGGCGCGGGTCAGATTGCCTTCCTGCATCAGGGCGTCGAAGACCAGCAGCAGGTTGAGGTCGAGCTGACGTAAATTCGTTATCACGGATAATGCTCTTTTCAAATATCCATTATTCGAATGATTTGGCCGGGCCTAGACTGCTGTCAATCCACAGGAGAGCGCCATGGCCTACAACAATGACAATGCCCAGGCTTTTCGCAGCGATTACCGGGCTGCCATCCACCGGCTGTACAACCCCTGGTTGCATGCCGCATTCGTACTGGCCTACGGGCTGCTCTGCATCGGGTGGCTCGGGAGCACGCTGGAGGCTGTGGCGCCCTGGCAGTGGCTGCTGGTGCCGGCGACGCTGGTGTTCTTCAGCTGGGGCGAATACCAGGTGCACAAGCGCCTCGGCCACAACAAGACGCGCTTGGGCAAACTCTTCTACAAACGCCACACCGGCGATCACCACAGCTTCTTCGTCGAGACGCTGATGCCTTACGAGACGGCGCGCGACTGGCGCGTGATCCTCTTTCCGGCCTGGCTGATCGTGCTCTACAGCCTGCCGTTATTCGCCGCCTGGTGGCTGTTGTCCCATCTCGACGGCAACCTCGCCGCGTTGTTCGCCGGCAGCATGCTACTGGGCTACATGAGTTACGAAGTGGTGCATGCCTGCGAGCATCTACCTGATAGGCACCCGGTGTCGCGCCTGCCGTGGATTCGCCAGATGCGCCGCCTGCATGCGCTGCATCATCGCCGTGAGCTGATGCATTCGTGCAACTTCGGCATCGTCCATCCGCTGATGGACTGGCTGCACGGCACCCTGCACTGGGAGCCTGAGGCTATCCATCAGCAGAACCGCCAGCAGCACCGCATTCGCATCGCCCGGCCTGCTGCGTGCGTGCTGGAATACGCCGCGGCGCCGAGTCACTGGCCGCAGTGGCACCCGTCGTCACTGCACATCTATGGGCGCGAAGGGGCCTTGCTCGCGGGTGAGCGCTTCGAGGAAGACATTCATGCCGGCGGCCGCGCCGGGCATCTGCGCTGGGACGTGCTCGACTATCAGCCGGCCCAGCGTTGGCAGGCCAGTGCGCAGGGCGACCATGGCCTGCACCTGCTGCTCACCTACGAGTGCGTGGCGGTCGAGGGAGGCTGCGAGTTCGTGCGCACCCTCGAATACGGTTTCGCCGGCTGGCCGATGCGCCTGGCCAATGGCCTGTTCATGCGCCGGCGCATCGAGCGCGAATCGCAGGCGTCGATGCAGGCGTTACACGATGTCCTTGCGCGAACCTAGCGCCTGCTCACCGCGCTCGCGTACCCAGAACAGCGTGGCACCGGCCACGGCGGCCGGCATCATCAGGATGTTCAGCCCCGGCACCAGCAGGGCGGCGTAGGTGATGCCGCCGAAGCTCAGGCTCTGCCAGCGCTTCTCGCGCAGCCAGGCGAGCATGTCCTGCCAGCTCATCTTGTTGTTGTCCGCCGGGTAGTCGATGTACTGCACGGCCATCATCCACACGCCGAACAGCAGCCACAGCGGCGCGGCGACCAGATTGACCACCGGGATGAAGCTGAGGATCAGCAGGCCGATGGCGCGCGGCAGGAAATACGCCAGCTTGCGCATTTCGCGACCCATGGTACGCGGCACCATGGCTGCCAGTTCGGCCCAGCTGAATGGCGGGAAATGATCTTCACCGCGCGCTACCACTTCGACCTTCTCCGCAAGAAAACCGTTGAACGGCGCGGCGATGATGTTGGCCAGCATGGTGAAGGTGAAGAACACCATCAGCAGCACCAGCACCACGAACAGTGGCCAGAGGATGTATTGCAGGAAGCTCAGCCAGTTCGGCAGGGAAGGCATGAAGGTATCGACCCAGCCGCTGAACTGCTGCACGGCAAAGCTGATCATGCTGACGAACAGGATCAGATTGATCGCCAGCGGCAGCAATACGAACAGGCGCAGGCCGGGGCTGAGTACCAGCCTCAGGCCTTCTCGCAGGTATTGCGGGCCGGACAGGACGGGAGCGGCGGGCATGGCGGTCTCCTGAGTGGTTGATGCGCGCGACCATACCGACTTTGCCTGCGCGGTGAAAGTTCAGCCATGGGGCAAGGTTCAACCAGACGACCATAGGCGGACTCTATTCGCGGAATTGGCAATGGATATTTCCGCTTCGCCAGCCGCCTCGATAGCCTTGCGCCCAGTTTCCCTTTTGCGGGGCTCTCATCCTTCCAAGCCTTCCCCTAGTGCTTCGAGAGTCCCTTTTTATTCTGGCCTGCCGGCCCTGTGGGCCTGCAAGGAGTTAGCGATGTCTGCCGTTCGTCATGCCCGCGTCATCATTCTGGGTTCCGGCCCTGCCGGTTACAGCGCTGCCGTCTATGCCGCACGCGCCAACCTGAAACCGCTGCTGATCACCGGTATCCAGGCCGGCGGCCAGCTGACCACCACCACCGAGGTGGACAACTGGCCGGGTGACCCGCATGGCCTGACTGGCCCGGCGCTGATGCAGCGCATGCAGGAGCACGCCGAGCGCTTCGAGACCGAGATCGTTTTCGACCATATCAACGCCGTGGATCTGGCCGGCAAGCCATTCACCCTGGTCGGCGACAGCGGTACCTACAGCTGCGACGCACTGATCATCGCGACCGGTGCCAGTGCGCGTTACCTGGGGTTACCCAGTGAAGAGGCGTTCATGGGCCGCGGCGTTTCGGCGTGCGCGACCTGCGACGGCTTCTTCTATCGTGGCCGCGAGGTCGCGGTGGTCGGTGGCGGTAATACCGCTGTGGAAGAGGCACTGTACCTGGCCAACATCGCCAGCAAGGTGACCCTGATTCACCGCCGCGAGACCTTCCGTGCCGAGAAGATCCTGCAGGACAAGCTGCGCGCGCGCATTGCCGAAGGCAAGATCGAGCTGCAGCTCAATGCCGAGGTAGACGAGGTGTTGGGCGATGCCAGCGGCGTTACCGGCGTACGCCTGAAACAGTATGGCGGCGCCTACCGCGAGCTGAAGGTGGATGGTCTGTTCGTCGCGATCGGCCATACCCCCAATACCAGCTTGTTCGAAGGCCAACTGGCGCTGAAGGACGGCTATCTGGTGGTCAATGGTGGACGTGAGGGCAATGCCACCGCGACCACTGTGGCTGGTGTGTTCGCCGCCGGTGACGTGGCCGATTCGGTTTATCGCCAGGCGATCACCTCGGCCGGTGCCGGCTGCATGGCGGCGCTGGATGTCGAGCGCTATCTCGACGGGCTGTGACCGCTTTGTAGGAGCCGGCTTGCCGGCGATGCCTGGGAACAGCTGATCGCCCGCAAGCGGGCTCCTACGGGCCTGGTGTCTGGCCGCTCAATCCGGCCAGTGCCAGGGCGGCTCGTCGAGCATGCCCTGGCCGCGTATGCAGGTCTTGCCGAGCTGTTTGTCCAGCTCCAGGGTGTTGCAGTTGGGGCTTTCCTTGAGCGTGGCGATCAGGCGGCTGGCGTGAGACACGACCCACACCTGCGTTTGCTTCGAGGCGGCGATGATCAGCCGGCCTAGTGCAGGTAACAGATCCGGGTGCAGGCTGGTTTGAGCACCATCAGTGAAGGCGGCCGTGGCGTGAGCAGGGCGGCCACCAGCAGCAGGTAGCGCAACGTGCCGTCGGACAGTTCTGCGGCGCTCAAGGGGCGCAGCAAACCTTCCTGGCGCAGTTCCACGGCGAAGCGACCGCCGGCCTGAAAATCGATATGCAGGCGGCTGCCGGGGAAAGCGTCGTCGATGGCGGCGTCCAGCGCCGCGCGGTCGCCGATCTCGCGTATGGTCTGCAGGGCGGCGGCCAGCTCGCGGGCATCGTGGTGCAGCACCGGTGTGCGCGTGCTCAGTTGCGGCTGGCGCGCCGGTGCCTCGGCATCACTGCGAAAGTGATCGTAGAAGCGCCAGCGGCGGATGGTTTCGCGCAGCTGGAAGACTTCCGGGCAATTCGGGTCGTTGCCGATCTGGTCGAACAGGCTGTCGTAGTTCGGCACGTGCTGGGCCAATACCTGCCAACTGCGGCCTTCGCGCATGCGCACCATGGGCCCGGTGCGATCCACCAGCAGCGAGGCGGGACGGTAGCTGGCGCCAGCCCAGATGCACTCGCGCTTGATCTCCGGGTCGAGGGCGAATGCCGAGCTGCTTGGCTCGGGCAGGCCAAGGGCGATGGCGTAGCCGAAATCCTCGCCGGCAAAGCCCAGGCGCAGGCGTATCACGTTCTGTCGTGGGCCACCCTGCACGGGCACCTCGCCGCCCAGCATGCGCCGGAAAATCTTCTCCGGCCCGGCCCAGAAACTCGACTCCAGCCCGCCTTCGCGCGCCAGCGCGTTGACCACGCCACCTTGTGCGGTTTCCGCCAGCAGGCGCAGGACGCGGTAGAGATTGGACTTGCCGCTGCCGTTGGCACCGGTGATCAGGTTGAGCCGGCCGAGCGGCAGAATCAGGCTGTTGATCGAGCGGTAGTTGGCGACGGCGAGGGTGTGCAGCATGGCGGGGTCATCCTGACAAAACGATCAGCGGCCATAACGTGGCGAAAACGCCAGCCAGGCCAGCACCGGGTAGCAGAGGTAGTGCAGGCTGAACAGAAACAGGCCCATGGGGCTGGGCGTGTCCTGCAGGACCATCATGCCCAGCAGGCCGAGATAGAGCAGCCCGAGCACGCCGCCGTAGAGCAGGGTGAAACGCCAGCGCTCAGCGTTGCTGGGTGCACGCCCGGTACGCCAGTGAAACACCAGCGCCAGGCCGGCCGCGATGGCGGCGGCGATCAGCAATGTGGTGAACACGCCGCCGAGGCGCACGAAGGTGCGCAGCAGCAGGTTCAGCAGCACGGCGGCGATCACCCCCGCAACGGCGTAGTAGCGCAGTTGCAGGCTCTGGCTCACAGGCTTTGCACCAGACCGAAGCGTTTGCGCAGTACCCGCTGCAACAGGGCTTTGGGCAGCAGCGTGGCGAGCAGCGGCAGGGCGCGGCTGCCATTGCCCAGGCGCAACAGGCGCGGGCGCTTGTCACGCTGCACGGCGGCCAGCAGTTGCGCAGCAAACTCGCTGGCCGGGGTCGGGTTGTCCTGTGAGGCATTGGCGCGGGCGCGGATACCCTCGCGCAGCGGCCACCAGGGCGAATCCTCACGGATCAGCGCCTCGGCCTGTTGGCTGGCGTTGGCGCCGAAGCTGGAGGCGATGGCGCCGGGCTGCACTTCCATCACCTCGATGGAGAACGGCGCCAGCTCCATGCGCAGTGCGTCGCTCAAGGCATGCACCGCTGCCTTGGAGGCACAGTAAGCACCGGCGAAGGGCGTCACCAGTACCGAGGAAACGCTGCCGATATTCACCACCAGGCCACGGCTGCGACGCAGCAGCGGGAAGAACGCGCGGGTCACGCCGACGATGGAGAACACGTTGGTTTCAAACTGGCGCTGCATGGCTTCCACGCCGCCGTCGAGCAGCGGGCCCATGGCGCCATAGCCAGCGTTGTTGATCAGTGCATCGAGGCCGCCGATCTCCTCGCTCAGACGTGTGGCTAGCTGCTGCAGCGCTTCGCCGTCGTTGACGTCGAGTTGCACTGCGTGGAACCCGGCCTGCTCGAGCGCTGTGAGGTCGTGCTCCTTGCGCGCCGTGGCCCACACCACGTAGCCAGCCGCCTTGAAGGTATCGGCCAGGGCTCGGCCGATGCCGCTGGAGCAGCCGGTGATAAGGGCGCTGGGTTGGGGCATGCGCGGGACTCCCTGAGACGCGAATGGGATTGCAGCTTAGCAGGCTTGGCTTGAGGTGATGGCGGACTGTTCACCTAGGCTCCTGAGTCCGCCCTACGGGGCTGGCAACGGATGTCGAGCTGTAGGAGCGAGCTCTGCTCGCGAACGCGTATTACGCCGCAAGCTTCGCGAGCAGAGCTCGCTCCTACAGGTTATCGAATGAATTTGCCTTGCAAGCGCTCGGCGCGAAACTCCAGGCTGTTTGGGCGATAGCCGCTGCGCAGGTCGGGCAGGGGCAGGCAGTCGTTCCAGCTGGCGCCCGGCAGCAGCTCGCCCGGGCCGCTGTAGCGCGGCGATTCATACAGGCGCTGGGCCAGGTTGGTGGAGTTGCCGGGCCGGTAGGCGGCGACTTCCCAGCGCAGCTCGAGCAAGGCGGCGTCGCTGCCGTTCTTCAGGTCGATGGCCAGCGGGCGGTCGGCAGGGCAGCGCTGTGGGTCGTAGTGCAGGCGTAGTTCGAGGTGGGCGAGGTAGCGCTCGTTGCGGCTTTCCTGCCAGATCACCCAGGTGGCCACCAGGCCCAGACCGACCAGCGCGGCCATGGACACCGGCAGTGCCTTGGTCGGATAGCGGATCAGCAGAATCAGCCAGGTAATGACGAGTACGACACCGAACAGCATGCGGGCAGTCCTTTTGGAAGTCTGCGCTCATCCTACACTAGCCAGCCCTGCGCCAGGAGGGGCGCAATGGCCGCTTATCCTGGCGCCGGCGAAAGCGGGAACCGGGGGGGCAGGATAGCGATGCCCGCTTGTGTGGGTATGCGGTGTTGCCTGATGCCCGACATAGGGCGGGGCGTACTGTGCTTTCAGTCCTGCGGCTGGTCGCGCAGGAACACCAGGCTGTCGGCCTTGGAATGCTCGGCTGAATAACGGTAGCCCTGATAGTTGAAGTCCTTCAGGCCTTCGGGGTTGGTCAGGCGCTCCTTGATCACGTAGCGCGCCATCAGGCCGCGGGCTTTCTTGGCGTAGAAGCTGATGATCTTGTACTGGCCGTTCTTCAGATCCTTGAACTCGGTGTCGATAATGCGTGCGTTCAGTGCCTTGCGCTTGACCGCACCGAAGTACTCGTTGGAGGCGAGGTTGAGCAACACGTTGTCGCCCTGCGCAGCCAGCGCCTCGTTCAGCCAGGCGCTGATGCGCTCGCCCCAGAAGGCGTACAGATCCTTGCCACGGCCGTTGGCCAGCTTGGTGCCCATTTCCAGGCGATAGGCCTGCATCAGATCCAGCGGGCGCAGCACACCGTAAAGGCCGGAGAGTATGCGCAGGTGAGTCTGGGCGAAGTCGAAATCCTCTTCGGAGAAATCCTCGGCGTTCAGCCCGGTATAGACGTCGCCCTTGAATGCCAGCAGCGCCTGCTTGGCGTTGGATGGATTGAACGGTCGTTCCCAGCTACCGAAACGCGCGGCGTTGAGGCCGGCGAGCTTGTCCGACAGATGCATCAGCTCGGCGATCTGCGCCGGGCTTAAGTCGCGCAGCTGGGCGATTAGCTCCTGGGCGTGGTCGAGGTGTTCGGGTTGGGTGAAGCGCGGGGTGGCAGGCGGCGTCTCGTAGTCGAGGGTTTTGGCCGGTGAAATCACCATCAGCATGTGCGGAGTCTCCAGAAAGCGTGAGGGCGATTCTAGAGGTCAGGGGGCGGCAAGACCACCTATCGGAGTGATTGAGAGGATCAGCATTGATGCTTTTGTAGGAGCCGGCTTGCCGGCGATCCCGTCAGCGCTGATCGCCAGCAAGCCGGCTCCTACAGGAGCGCAGAGAGTCAGGCGATACGAACAGCGCCCTGCACCTGATTGGCGCGGCATGCTGCAAGAGGGGGCGGGTAAGGGAGGCGAGTTACAGCAGGTACGAATTCGGACTTTAACGGGGTGCTGGTGGCTCGCCAAGCACTATCTGCCGCCTCTGCAAATAAACCTGTGTGGCGATAAAAAAACGTTTTTCTGTCATGTGAATTGGAGTAATTAAAAAGCAAGACCGCCGAAACCTGCAGACAGGTGGCGGCCATTGGCCCTCACCTTGCTTGCCACCTTTTGGCCCCGACCTGAAAAAGTCGGCGGTCTCTGTCCGGCGCAGCACCGCCTCTGGTATTGCGTCGCCTGGCTACTACAAGAAGGTGACCGACGTATGGATGACCACGGACGCTCCAAGCCCACCGCTCCAACCCTCTACGCTCTCGACACCAACGTCCTGATTCACGATCCCAACGCCTTGCTCAACTTCGAAGAACACCACGTCGCCATCCCGATGACGGTGCTGGAGGAACTCGACAAACTGAAATCCGGCAAGCACGGCGTCGCCGCTGAATGTCGCCAGGCCATCCGCCTGATCGATCAGATTCTCGCCGGCGCCGAACCTGAGGAGGTCGAGTACGGGGTACCCATCCAGCGCGGCAAGGGCGGCCCCTGCGGTCGTCTTTCCATCCTTATGAGTAAAAGTGCGGCGCCGGTGACCTGGCTGCCGGAAAACCTCAACGACAACAAGATCATCAACCAGTTGGTGGAGCTGAAGTCGCGCAACCCCGGCCTGTCCGTGGTGCTGGTGACCAAGGACATCAACATGCGCCTGAAAGCGCGCGCCTGCGGGATCGACGCCGAGGACTATCACACCGACCAACTGGTCGATGACGTCTCGCTGCTGTCGAAGGGGTATCACGACATGCCCGGCTCGTTCTGGGATCGCGTGAGCAAGGTCGACACCCGTCAGGATCACGGCCGTACCTGGCACCGCGTGCAACTGACCGACAACCTGCCGGCGGTGCACGTCAACGAGTTCATCCTCGATGAGCAGGGCTTCGTCGGCTGGATCAAGGCGATCAAGGGCGATGAACTGGTGATCCTCGACATGCACCAGGAACCACTGCTGCACCAGGAGGCCTGGGGCCTGAAACCGCGCGACATCCACCAGGCGCTGGCGCTGTTCGCCTTGCTCGACCCGGACATCCACCTGGTCAATCTGTCTGGCGCCGCCGGCTCGGGCAAGACCATCCTGGCGCTGGCTGCGGCCATCGAGCAGACCATGGTCAGCAAGCGCTACCGGCGCATCATCGCCACCCGCAGCGTGCAGGGGCTGGATCAGGAGATCGGCTTTCTGCCCGGTACCGAGGCGGAGAAGATGGAACCCTGGCTCGGCGCGATTACCGACAACCTCGAAGCGCTGCATATGGAGGACGAGAGCACTCACGGCAGCGTCGACTACATTCTGCAGAAGGTGCCGCTGCAATTTAAGTCGCTCAACTACATCCGCGGGCGCAGCTTCCAGCAGAGCCTGATCCTCATCGACGAATGCCAGAACCTCACCCCGCACCAGATGAAGACCATCATCACCCGTGCCGGCAACGGCTCGAAGGTGGTGTGCCTGGGCAACCTGGCACAGATCGACACCCCCTACCTGTCAGCGCCCAGCTCGGGCCTGACCTACCTCACCGAACGCTTCAAGGACTTCCCGCACGGCGTGCACATCACCCTGCAAGGCGTACCGCGCTCGATCCTCGCGGAGTACGCGGAAACCCATATGTAACTCTCCAGCTGTTAAACACTGGCGCCCCTGCTCGCAAGAGCGGGGGCGTTTTAGTCTGCATCAACGAATTTCTGCAGGGCCCGTGGGAGCGGCTTCAGCCGCGATGATCGCGGATAAATCCGCTCCTACAGAAGCGCGCATTTGGCTCCCCTCTCCCGCTTGCGGGGCGTAAGCGGAAATAGCGAAGCACTGCTTCGCTCGCTGAAGCGCCCTGAGCTCTGCGAAGGGCTGGGGCGCAGGGCGGGGGCTGGGGGAGAGGGTTCGTAGCTCGGCTGCAGTCCGGGCCGCTCGGCTGCAGGATTTCATCCGACCTACAAGATGACTGCAAATCCTGACCTGCAGGTTTACAATCGGCCGATTCCCGTCTGGAGCTTTCCCGTGCTGACCCACCTCGATTCCCAAGGCCGCGCGCACATGGTCGACGTCACCGACAAGGCGACCACCTTCCGCGAAGCCACCGCCGAAGCGCGCGTGCGCATGCTGCCCGCCACCCTGCAGATGATCGTTGCCGGTGAGCACCCCAAGGGCGATGTGTTCGCCGTAGCGCGTATCGCCGGTATCCAGGCCGCGAAAAAAACCAGCGACCTGATCCCCCTGTGCCACCCGCTGATGCTCACCGGCGTCAAGGTCGAGCTGCGCGCCGAAGGCGACGACAGCGTGCATATCACTGCCCGTTGCAAACTGTCCGGGCAAACCGGTGTCGAGATGGAAGCACTGACTGCCGCCAGCGTCGCCGCGCTGACCATCTATGACATGTGCAAGGCCGTGGATCGTGGCATGGTCATCGAGCAGGTACGCCTGCTGGAAAAACTCGGCGGCAAGAGCGGTCACTACAAGCTGGAGGAACAAGCATGATCCGCGTGCAATATTTCGCCCGCTACCGCGAAGCCCTGGGCCGTGACGACGAACAACTCAGCGGCGACTTCGCTACCCTCGACGACTTGCGCCTGCACCTGGTCGCCCGTGGCGGCGAATGGGAAGTGCTGGGTGAGCAAAACCTGATGTGCGCGCGCAACCAGGAACTGTGCAGTCTCGACGAACCGCTGGCCGAAGGCGATGAGGTCGCCTTCTTCCCCACCGTTACCGGTGGTTGATGCAGGCGTAGGGTGGGCTTCAGCCCACCAAACCGACTCTGAAAACGCCTCTTCAAACGAGACACTCCCATGACCATCCGCGTCCAAGCCCAACCCTTCGACCCCGGCACCGAGCTCAACGCCCTGCATGCCGCCAACCTCGGCATCGGCGCGGTGGTCACCTTCGTCGGCTACGTGCGCGACTTCAATGAAGGTCGCGAAGTCGGCGGCATGTTCCTCGAACACTTCCCCGGCATGACCGAAAAGGCTCTGGCCAAGATCGCCGATGAGGCCCGTGAGCGCTGGCCGTTGCTGGGCATCGAGATCATCCACCGCATCGGTCGTCTGGAGCCGGGTGAGCCCATCGTCTTCGTCGGCACCAGCAGCGCCCATCGCCAGGCCGCGTTCGATGCCTGCAACTTCATCATGGATTACCTGAAGACCCGCGCGCCGTTCTGGAAGAAGGAAGACACCAGCGAAGGCCCGCGCTGGGTCGAAGGCCGCTGCAGCGACCAGAGCGCCGCCGAGCGTTGGAAGTAGCAGGGAGTCATGGGGCTGTTACCTGAACCCACCTTCGGCGTGGCGCCATCAACCGCTTGGTGGGTTACGCGGCGCACGACTTTCATCTGAGTCTTGAAGACCGTCATTCAGCGCCGCTAACCCACCCTACGAGTGACCGCGCGCTGAACCGTAGGGTGGGTTAGCCGCCTGGTAGATCTGTTGAGTGAGTCGTAATGCCTGCTGCGGCGTAACCCACCATTGGCGCAACGCGATCCATCACTCGGTGGGCTAGGCGGCGCACGGCCTGAAGGCCGGTATTCTGCGTTGCCAGCCTTAGTGGCCGCGAAAGCCACATCACGTGTAGGAGCTGGCTTGCCAGCGATGCGTCAAGCGGATCGCCAGCAAGCTGGCTCCTACAAGAGCGGTTTCACGCCAACGCCAGATGCACCCGCAACGCAATCGGCACCAGCATCAGCAATACGCCCAAACCCAGCACGCGTACGCCCCATTCGTGTTCGCGAAAGTTGAAGCCGACTCCCAGCAGCAGAAAGCCGCCGATCAGCAGCATCAGCATCAGGTGATAGTGGTCCATGGCGCTTCTCCACGTTGCGATCCTGATTACAGCTTAGTCCCGCCGTCTGGCTTGGGGGCTGATCTGGGGCAATGAAAGTCTGACTCGATTGGCGACAAAGTGCGTCTCGATTGGTCGCTGTCTGGAGCCAGGGCCTGCTCCATACTGTGCGCAGTCATCGTCAAGGATCGTCCATGCGCCTGTTCCCCTCACTCCTGCTCGCCGGCCTGCTGGCCGCCATGCCGCTGGCCGCTGTCGAGCGCAGTTTCACCATCCTGCACAGCAACGACTGGCAGTCGCGCCTGCTCGGCTTCGGCCCCAACAATGAATACAGCCCGGCGACGGTGAACGATGACGACACCGTCGGCGGCGTCGCCCGGCTTGCCACGTTATTGAATGAGCGCCGCGCGGCAGCCGGTGAAGAACCTGTGCTGTTGCTCGACGGCGGCGACTTCACCATGGGTACGCTGTTTCACACCATCGCCCGCGAGATGGGCAGCGAACTGCGCCTGATGAGTGAGCTGGGCTATGACGCCGCGGTGATCGGCAACCACGAATTCGACTTCCGCCCGGCCGGCCTCGCCGCGATGATCAGCGCGGCGCACAAGGCCAAGGGCGACACGCTGCTGCCACTGCTGTCGAGCAACATGCGTTTCGATGCCGCGAGCAAGGCCGACAACAGCCTGCAGGCGCACGTCGAGGCCGGGCACATCCTGCCGTACAAGCTGATCGAGCGCGGCGGCATTCGTTTCGGTCTGTTCGGCCTGCTTGGCAACAACGCCGTGGCCGTCAGCCCGATGATCAAGCCGGTGACCTTCGCCGACCCGGTCGCCACCGCCAGGGAAACCGTGGCCAAGCTGCGCGAGGAGGGCGCCGAGGTGGTCATCCTGCTCTCGCACATGGGCGTTACCCAGCAGGCCGATGGCAGCTGGCGCGGCGAGGAAGTGGAACTGGTCGAGCAGGTGCCCGGCGTCGATATCGTCGTCGGCGGCCATTCGCATGTGGCACTGCCGCAGCCGGTGCTGGTGGGTGGACGTACCCCGGTGGTGCAGGCTGGTTCCGAGATCCAGTACCTCGGCGAGCTGCGCATGACTCTCGGCGAAGACGGCGTACCGCGTGTGCGTGACTATCGTCTGCATGCGGTCAACGACAGCATCGTCGGCGACGCGACCATCACCGCCAAGGTCGAAGACTTCAAGCAGGTGGTCAGCGAGCGCATGCTGACGCCCAAGGGCTACCGCTTCGACCAGCCGCTGGCCAAGGTCGACCAGAGCCTGGGCCGTGATTTCACCGATCAGACCCTGGCCAATCTGGTCACCGATGCGCTGCGTCATGCTGTCGATGCCGACCTGGCCTTCACCGGCAACGGCACCATCCGCGATGACCTGCTCAAGGGCCGCAATGGCGTGCAGGACGTCTCCGACCTGTTTCGCATCGCCCCGCTGGGCATCGGCCAGTTCGACGACGAACCGGGCTACCCGATGATCAAGGCCTACATCAGCGCGCGCGAAATCAAGTCACTGCTGGAAGTGCTGCTGCTCGCCTACCAGCTGCGTGACAGCCAGAGCTATTACCCCCGGGTTTCCGGCGTGCGCTTCACCTACAACCCGTGGCGCGTGCCGTTCGACCGCGTCAGCCGCATCGAAATCGGCGATCCGCACGGCGGCTACCGTGACCTGGACCTGAATGACACGCGCCTCTACAGCATCGGCGCCACCAGCTACGTCGGCAGCTTCACCTGGCTGGTACCGGACCTGACCAAGGGGCTGCTCAACGTCATCCCCAAGGATGCCGAGGGCCGCCCGCTGCCGCGTATCGAAGACGCCATCATCGACCAGGACCCGGATAAGGAAGGCGTGCAGGAACTCAAGGAATGGCAGGTGCTGCTCGACCATATCCGCAGCCTGCCGGATCTCGATGGCGACGGCCTGGCCGATATTCCCACCAGCGGTGCGGCTGCCGAAGCGCGCATGATCCGCGCGCCCAGCCTGCACCCGGCCGAGCTGTTCCGCCTGGCCGGGCCGATGCAGTGGGGCGCCAGCGCGGTGATCCTGGCCGGCGTGCTGCTGATTCTCTGGCTGCTGAGTCGCCCGCTGCGCCGCCGCTGTCAGCGTTAACGTCCGTAGGGTGCGCCGCGCGCACCGGGAATGACGCGCCACTCGGCCCTCACGCTCGCAATATGCGCCCATACGCTCTCGGTCGCGCCTGCCTGAACATCATGACGCCGTTGAGGTTGGTGCGCCCCCTACGGTCCGCCACCTTGCCAAGCCTTGCCTGCCTCCGTATGGTGCAAAGCCGCCTGATTCGGAAGCTACGCAATGATCGCTCAGCACTGCCCGCTCGGTGACCGCGCACAGCCGGCCAACCCCCACTCGGATAAATGTCGCGTCGCCTCATGAACGCACTCAATCATTCGCGCCCGCTGGCGCTGTTCGGCCTGTTGCTGGCCAACCTCTGCTGGTCCGGCAACGCCCTGGTGGCGCGCGCCTTCGCTGGCGAGATCGCGCCGTTCACCCTGTCGTTCTGGCGCTGGTGCCTGGCCCTGGCGCTGCTGCTACCCTTCGTTGCCATGCCGTTGTGGCGCCATCGCGTGGCGGTGCGCACTGCCGGCTGGCGCCTGCTGGTGCTCGGTGGCCTGGGTATCGCCGGCTACAACTCGCTGCTCTACAGCGCGGCGCAGACCACGGCAGCCATCAACATCTCGCTGGTCAACACCTGCCTGCCGCTGGTGACCTTCATCGGTGCCGGGCTGCTGCTCAATGAATGGCCGGCGCGCCGAGCCTGGTGGGGCATGCTGGTGGCCGTGGCGGGCCTGGCGGTGCTGATCAGCCAGGGGCAGTGGAGCCGTCTGGCCAGCCTGTCGTTCAACCAGGGCGACCTGATCATGCTGCTGGCCGTGGTCGACTGGGCACTGTACTCGCTGCTGCTGCGGCGCTGGTCGGCGTACCTGCAGCCGATCCCGCCGCTGGCACTGCTGGGCGTGTTCATCCTGCTTGGCCTACCGCTGATTCTGCCGTTCTATCTATACGAACTGAGCCAGGGCGCGCATCTGGCAATCAACGCTGCCAACCTCTCGGCCGTCGCCTACACCGCCGTGTTCGCCTCGCTGCTCGCCTACCTGGCCTGGAACCACGGCATCCGCGTGATCGGCGCGGCCAAGGCGGCGCTGACCAACTACCTGATGCCGGTATTCACCGCGTTGCTGGGGTGGGTACTGCTGAACGAGAGCCTGCAGCTCTATCACTGGCTGGGTGCCGCGATGATCTTCGGCGGCCTGCTGCTGGCCACGCGCCCCGGTAAAACACTGTAGCGCGGCGGGGCTACACAGACGCAGCGGGCACTGCATCACCCCGTAGGAGCCGCGCCTCGCGGCGAATCGTATGAACACCGCGAAAGCAAAAGCTTCGCCCCGGGGCGGGGCTCCTACGCAGGGCTGTACCGCTTGTTGGCCGCGGGTGGACCACGCCTCGATCCACCTTTCGGCGGCGGATGAACAAGGCATCATCCGCCCTACGGCGATCCCCTCACTCCGGCTTCAACATCACCAAGGCTTCACCGCCTTCACGATCATGCATGAGGATGAACGGCTGCCCGGCGATCATCATCCTCACCGGCACCTTGCGCGGCACCGTGGTGCCGGCGTTGATCGCCGCTGCGCTGAGCAACTGACGAGTCAGGTTGTCATCCTCCTGCGCCTCGCTGGTTACCACGCATTCGTGGCTGACCTTGACCTGAATGCTCAGGCTCTTGTCCGCATTGAAGCCGACGGTGGCAAAGCCCATATCGGTCATCTCGGTGACGCCATGCTGGCGCGCCACGCGATGCGCCTCGGCAAAACTCGGCGCAGTCTGCAGGCAGATATCGCGAAACGCCTGCACCACGGGAGAGGTAATCGGCACCGGTGGCTGCGAGCCGAAGTTGGCGCAGGCGCCAAGAAGACTGCAACTGACCAGCAGGGCGAACTTTTTCATCACATCTTCCTTAATGTTCGGTTGGTTCAGGGTTGCTGGCAAAGATCATGCCCCAGCACCTTTGAAGCCAGTCCCTTGGCCAGATAGGTTTCCACCACGCGGCCATCGCCGCACTCGGTCTTGTGGCCGATGGCGACACCGATGGAAAGCAGGACGAATAGCGCCAGGCCGATATTCTGGATGGGCGTCATGAGAGGGCTCTTTTGCGAAAACAATGGAGCAGGATGAAGAGGCGGGTAGGGGATGGCAAGTGCCAACCCCATCGCCATCACGTCGCTGATGCAGAGATGTGAACGTTACGGCAACGTGATCGACAGACCGCCCAGCATGAAGCGCGCAATGATCATCCAGGCAACTGCACTGATGATGCCCAGCACGCTGTAGCCGACGATGATGCCAATCGCGATCTGCTTCCACAGCCCGGCATGGCGGTTGGGTTCGTTGCGGTAGTGCGTCGGCATATCACGCTCCGCGCGCAGATCGTCGAAGTCGTCTCTCGCTCTCAAGGTGTTCTCCTGGTTAGTTGTCCAGCACACGGCGGCGCTGCAGCCTGCTGGGGGCGGATTTTCCGGCATCGCCCGACAGCCCCGCAAGCACCGTCCGAGCGGTTGAGAGGTCAGCCGCAGGCTCAGAAACGAGCGATTCAGGGAGTCGCCACCCGCGAAGCCTAACCGCTTGATAAAACGTAAATTTATCGATGATCTGGGGTTGACAGCGGTAGGCGAGACGCGGACAATGCGCGCCGTTGGCTACATAGCTCAGTTGGTTAGAGCGCAGCATTCATAATGCTGATGTCCCAGGTTCAAGTCCCGGTGTAGCCACCATAAATTTCAAGGGGTTAGCGCAAGCTAACCCCTTTTTATTTTGGGCAGTGTCCGCGAGCTGTCCTTTTCTTGTCCAGGCCTAGGCAATGGGCTTGCCGACACAGCGTTCGAAAATCTCAGTGAGTGGTCTCGGATCACCAAACGCTGCAGCTATGTTTGCCGGGACCCAGTGAGGGTTCTCAACCTCCCACCAGTCAACTCCAAAGCCAGCGTTGATGATTATGTGCTCAAAAAGCACGCGTTGAGCTCTGCCGTTGCCCTCTCGGAATGGATGAATCATATTCATCTCGCCGTAGAAATCGGCTATGGCAGGGACTAGCTGTTCACGACGCAGCCCTTCGTACCAGTTAGCGCTCTCCAGAGCTCTGAATAACCTGGCTGATTCAGGCTCAATGCGATGTGCGGTACAGAAGCGGGTGTCTTGCTTGGAAATATCAATGGTTCGATCTCTCCAGCCCACTCGTAAACTCCACCAAAAAGCTGGCGATGGATTCGAGACCAGTAGGGGAGATCGTAGGGCGGAAGCTCAAATTCGATTTCTTCTAGAGCTGCCGCAGAAAGGTCACGCTCTGCATTGCTAAGCGCTTCCTCGTCTGTGAGGTTGAGTAGATTGCGGAGGACAGACGTTCCTGGGTAACAGTACGGGTCTGTACCCGTACCATACTTGTCACGCATTCAGCTTACGCACCGGAGACGACGAGCCCTTGTGGGAGGAGCTTTTAGTGGCTTCAGGCTTAGGCACATCAAAGCCCTCTAGACTCAGGCTGGCCGCATAGTTCGATTTGCGCGTTTGGGCGAAATAGGCCTTCTTAGCTTCGAATGACGGTTTCGACATACTGATCACCTTTGAGGGAGCTTCATTATCCCACGATCACCGATTGGTGCCAGGGCAAGTGGGTATTATCTCACGTCCGTACTATGTCAACGTATTAGCTACTTTATTGCAGCAATGCAAGCGACGAATGGCTCAAGGTCGCGCGGCGTCAGGCTTGCTGATCCATGCGAAATTTGATGGCCTCGGTAGGGGCGGACGGCGGCATCGGGGCGTGCTCGTCTTCGTACGTGCTCACAAGCAGAGCCAGCACTTCGAGTTCATCACCTTCAGGCGTACCAATCTCTGCGCCCCACAGCTCATCAATGCGCGCCATCGAAGCTGTGTAGTCTTGCTCGGTGCGAATGGGCTTGATGTTCATCAGACTGTCTCCGCGTCAAGCTGATCGTACTGGGCGTGTAGGCCAACGAAGCGAGCCACAACTGTACTTGCCGGTTTGGTCAGCTCGCTATCTGTAGCGGCTCAATGGCCTGCTCGATGGCTGCGCCAGACTCGGCGTAAGTGGTCGCCAGGGCATACTCGGTCTGCAAGTTCATCCAGAACTGAGCTGAGGTGTCGAAGTAGCGGCCTAGCCGAATAGCCGTATCGGCGGTAATGCCACGACGCTCCCGCACGATGTCATTGATGGTCGGCGCCGACACATGCAGAGCGCGAGCCAGTGCGGCTGGGGTCATGCCTAGCGGTTCAAGGAACTCTTCGCGTAGCACTTCGCCAGGGTGAACGGGGCGCATGCCGTTGATAGTCATGTTGCCACCTCCTCAGTGGTAATCGACGATTTCGACTTGTGTAGGGCCAGCGGCAGTCCACACAAAGCAGATTCGCCATTGATCGTTGATTCGGATGCTGTGTTGATCTGCTCGATTGCCCTGTAGCTGCTCCAGCCGGTTGCCCGGTGGGGAGCGAAGGTCGCGCAGCTCAACGGCTGCATTCAGCATCGTCAGCTTCCGCGTGGCCACGTTGAGAATGCTGGCCCAGCGTCTGGAGCTTCCTGACTCAAACAGAGCCTGGGTTTCTGCGCATCTGAAACTCAGGATCATGCGTTAATCCTTAACGTTAAGCGTTAATGTGATCATACGCGCCAGCCATCATCCGACACCAGCGCTTTTTACCTGTGATGGTTTTGCCACGGCGGACGCGCTGGTTATCAGCGCCACCAACGGTAGAGCAGGGCACGCAACGAGCGCTCGCCGGTTGCTGGCGCTGGAGTCTCGGGCTGATGCGCCAATCTAGTCAGCTTCGCCGGCCTGTGCGATGAGCGCATCGATATCGGCACGAACTGTGGGGGAGCCGTGCCGCATACGTACGGTTTCGGCCAGACGAGTATCGTCGATCATTTCCAGCATGGCCTCGTACTGTTCAGTGGGAACGGCATAGAAAACAGGTGCGTTGTGATTGAGGATCACCACAGTCTCGCCGCCGCATTCGTGAAGGATGCCTATTGGATCTTTCCTGAAGTCAGTCAGGGATGCGGCGGTATCGGCCAGTATTCGGCAGGTCTTGGCCTTGGGCGGTTCGATAAAAAGTGCTTCACGCAGCATCAGCGTATGCGCTCCATAGACCCCATCTTC